>JBJSZW010000146.1:0-6471 GCA_046090565.1 Gammaproteobacteria bacterium | reverse complement strand
TTGCCGAGGCAGCCCACAAGGCCGCCTTGGGCCAAAATTTGGGAGGCCTTTTCTATTAAAGGGAGTTGACTAGGTGTAATTGCTTGAATCATAATGAGTAAAGTACTAAAATTTTAATTTAGCATTATAACTTTTCTGCCTGATGAATTCAAAGAGGATTAATAAGAGGATGGGCCATGCGTAAAGGGTATTTAGCCGCAGTGCTTGCAGTTTTTTTCTGTTGGGCCTTTGTTGCGTATGCTGCCATCTATGATGAATCTTTGCTGCCAGAGGCCATAGCTAAGCGCTTACACCCGGAAGGCAAACTCGAAATAGATTTAAACGGCGCTGATCCTGCTCTGTTACAAGCTTCTGATGGTCTTGCTAAGGCACCTGGGGAAGCCACCTATAAGAAATTTTGTGCAGTTTGTCATGCAGCAGGGGTAGCAGGTGCACCAAAATTCAAAGATGCAGGAGCCTGGGCCAAACGTTTGGAGGAAGGCAAGCCAGCCGTGATGAAAAAAGCGATATTGGGTTATAAGGGCATGCCTGCAAAAGGCAACTGTGTTAAATGTTCAGATGAAGAACTTTGGCAGGCCATAGAGTACATGACCAAGTAATAAAATAAATTAAGTCATTATAAATCATTAGGAAGTAAATAATATGTCCTTAGCGCTTGTGAAGAGCCGAGCCAGAAATGGTTTTAGTGCTTATTCTGTGAATGTTGAAATCCATTTGTCTCATGGTATGCCCGGTTTTTCTATTGTGGGTTTGCCCGAAACGGTGGTTAGAGAAAGCCGAGATCGTGTTAGAAGTGCGATCATCAACAGTGGTTATGATTTTCCATTACGAAAATTAATTGTTAATTTAGCGCCGGCAGATATTCCCAAAGATGGTGGAGGCTTAGATTTGCCCATAGCCCTAGGTATTTTAGCAGCTTCAGGACAAATACCGCTTAATAATTTTGGTCAGGCAGAGTACTTAGGAGAGCTGGCTCTATCTGGAGAATTAAGGCCTATCACAGGGGCTTTGTTATTTGCCCTAAGCGCAAGAGCCAGTGGCGTTCCCCTCTTTTTACCTGCAGAAAATGCAGATGAAGCCATGTTGCCCGGAGATAACCTGGTTTATGCGGTGCCTAATTTAAGAGCCTTGTGTGAACATTTACAGGGCCGTAAAAAATTGCAGCTGTATAGCCCAAGCCCTGAATTTTTAAAGCGCATGCATGAAGATACGGCCTCTAAGCACTTGGATTTGTTGGATGTAAAAGGCCAAACGCAGGCCAAGAGAGCTTTAGAAATTGCAGCGGCTGGCCGGCACAGCCTTTTAATGGTGGGCCCGCCAGGCACAGGAAAAACCCTATTGGCTTCTCGCTTGGCAGGTATTATGCCGCCCCTAAGTACGGACGCAGCTTTGGAAGTGGCTGCCCTGTATTCGATTTCAAATTCAGGTTTTAGTTTAGAGGATTGGGGGCGACGCCCCTTTAGAGCGCCCCACCATACCGCATCTGCTGTAGCCTTGGTAGGCGGTGGCAGTAACCCCAAGCCTGGCGAAGTTTCTTTGGCCCATCAAGGCGTTTTGTTTTTGGATGAATTGCCAGAATACGAAAGAACCGTTCTCGAAGTATTACGAGAGCCCCTAGAATCTCATAAAGTGACTATTTCTAGGATTGCACGCCAGGTAGATTATCCTGCCAATTTTCAATTGATAGCAGCCATGAATCCCTGCCCTTGTGGTTATTTGGGAGATGAAAAACGCCGTTGCACTTGTTCTCGAGATTTAATCGCCCGTTATCGCGCTAGAATTTCAGGGCCTATTATGGATCGCATCGACATGCATTTGGAAGTGCCTGCCCTGGCCCCTGAGGTTTTAATGCAAATAGAGGCCTTGCATCAAGATCCTATGCAGGCCTCAAAATCTCAAAAAGCTGAAAGCAGTGCCCAAGTAAAAACCCGTGTGCTCAAGGCCCATGAATTGCAAAGACAGCGCCGTGCCAAACACAATGCAGAACTAAGTACCAAAGAAGTGGAAGAAGATTGTGTTTTAGAAGCTGCTGCCAAAAGCATGCTGAATCATGCCATGAATAAATTTGGGCTATCCGCTCGCGCCTACCACAGAATTTTAAGAGTCGCTCGAACGATTGCAGATTTAGAGGGGGCCGCTGTTTTAAACGCCGCACATGTATCCGAAGCCATCGCCTACCGTAAGTTTGATAGGCAAAGTACAGTGCCTGCGTATTAGAAAAAATTGGGTGTTATGGCGGATTGCTTTAGATGTAGAATTTATTATAAAATGGGGCTGTGTTCGGGCCTATAGCTCAGTTGGTTAGAGCAGAGGACTCATAATCCTTTGGTCCTAGGTTCAAGTCCTAGTGGGCCCACCAGATTTCATGATTTTTAAATTAGTATCCATTCCCTTTCGGGCCTTTAGATTTAGCAGTTGCAGTCTGAGAGGCTTTCGGCTCACCCTGAACGGAAGTTCGAACATCCGCGATTAATTCAGGGCCTAGAGTTTTAGCACTGGCACTCGTTAATCGCATACTGGCGTTGGCCATGGGGCCTGTCTCAGAATCGCTTGGCACTGCTTTTTGGAGGTTTGTATTTTTCAAACCCTCTATTATGTGTTCTCTGTTTATCCACAAATCGTTTTCCATGATATGCTTTACCCCAGTACCACATTGAGTTCAAATTCTTCAACGATATGATCAAGTTCTTGTCCTTCATTTTCAGCCGTTTTTTGTGCGAAGAAATTTAACTTAAGAAATTGCTCTTGGTCTTCTTTTTTTTCAAATACATAGCGAGCTTTGAATAAACCATGGGATTCTAAGCACATGGCAATGCCGGCAGCTTCCTGGCCGCTGATATAAAATAGTAACTCTTTCTCCATTTCTTGGGGCAGATTTTCTTTCAAATAACGACTTGTGGCCAATAACAAACTGGTGTTAAATTCAAAATCACGTAAATCTTTGAGTTTAATTTGTAAGAGATCGCCATCTTGGCGAACACTGAATTTTTTGAAAAAAGTTAGATCCGGGCAGCCGGAATCATAGGCTTTGAACATGTCTGTTGCAAATGCGGCATCATGAAATTTGATAATAATTTTTGCGGCCAAAGCACCGCTGCCTTTGCTTGAATCTACACCCGTTGTAGTTTTAATAATCGGCTGAATTTTTTTAGAGAAATGCATGCTCATAAAGCCAGTATGGCAAAAAGTGCAGAATTAATTCCAGAGCGGGTAGGGCTCCAAGGCAATACCTTGGGGGTAGAAGATTTCAGTGGCCTTGGCAAAATATTCTGTATGATCAGAGACATAGGCTTGTCTTAAAGGGTATGTTTTAGATTGTATATTCGCTGTATTTTCTAGGCCATAGGCTTTTAAAAGTTCAGCAACTTTTTGGGCGGTGACTTGGGAAGAATCAAAAACAGGAACTTGAACAGACTTTTGGGCATAAAAATTTTCAACAATGCCACGAATAACGGGATAATGCGTGCATCCCATGATCAGGGCTTGGATTTGGTTCAAACTTTCATGGGCCAAGTATTCATGAATAATTTCCGCACTCAAACCATGCTGGTGATAGCCTTCTTCAATCAAGGGAACTAAAAGGGGGGTAGCCAGAGGTTTGAGGTGAATGTTTTGTCCATAGGCATCTAGTTCTTTTTGGTAAACATTGGAGCGAATGGTTTGCTTGGTTCCAATGAGGCCTACGTTGGCATTTTTAAAATGCTGAGCAATGTATTTTGCAGTGGGTTGGATGACATCTACTACATGGGCGCGAACCCCCACATATTCCTGGATCAAATCATGAGCTAGAGCTGATGCGGTATTACAAGCAATGACAATGATCTTACAGCGCTTAGCTAAAAGTACTTCACAAATTTTAACTGCGAAAGTTTGAATAGCTGCGGGTGATTTTTCACCCCAAGGCACGTGTGCGGTATCACCAAAATACACGACATTTTCCTGGGGTAAAAGCTCAGTAATGGCATGCATCACGGTTAGCCCACCGACGCCGCTGTCGAAAATGCCAATGGGGTGGTTTGGATTTAAGTTTTTTTCATCAAGTTTTGCATGCAGCACGATTTAGCTCTACAGTTAATTTAGGGTTCTAAGATGGGCATTATACGCTGGGCACAGGGGATTTTCCATGACTATTTTTTGCTATAAAACCAAGCTGGGTGATTTTTTTATTTACCCTATTTCTGAAGACAAGCCGAGTGCAGATTGTGTCTTGGCTGTGGGCGATGAGGTCTTGGGGAGATTCCAGGCCATTTCTCAGGCCATGTCTGCCGTTTCTAAGCAGGAAACGGGGTATTTACAATGGGACCAGGTGCTGCACCAAGATCATTATAATTTTAGAAATACTCAATGGAAGGAATGGCAGGGCATGGAAACCCGAGAAACTCGGCATTAAAGAGTTTTAAGTTTTAGTGTAAGTAATGCTTAAGATCAGGATTGCTGCTGATTAATTTATGTAAGATAGTTTCAAGCTCGAGGGTGAGTTCTTGGGCACCAGCGTTTCTGGCGATTAAGATATCCTGCTGTAGGGTACCTACCAGGTAATCCATTCCCTGTCCACGAGCTTCCAACATTTTTGCTAAAGCAATAGTCAAGGCCAGAGGCTCTTGCAATTGATGATACATTTCTGCGTTAAGGCCTGCAGGTAATTCACAAAAATCGATACAATCATCATAAGTTAGCATAAATAAATTAACCTCTAATAATTCTAATTATAGACCATATGTCAGTCCTGGCTATTGTTATTCAGGGGGACTGACCTTATAATGCTCTGGTTAATGATACTATTAACTAGGAATTTTCCACATATTTCGACACAAATTGAGGTTTTAGAACATGCGAGCAGATATACACCCCGCTTATGCCCAGATCAACGTAAAATGTAACTGTGGGCACACCTTTCCAACCAGCTCTACTTTAGGCAAAGATTTGAACATAGACGTTTGTAATAAATGCCACCCGTTTTATACTGGTAAACAAAAGATTGTAAATACCGCTCGTGTGGATCGCTTCATGCAAAAATTTGCTGGGTATTCCATGGAAAATAGTCAGCAAGGCTAATGAAGGCTAATATTAATAATCAAGTAATAATCAAGAAAATTTTCGCAGGTGATGCCTATGCAACAGTTCATTGATGATGTCCTGGAATACCATTCCAGCCCAACTCCAGGTAAGTTGAGCATACAGGTTACAAAACCCACAGCCAATCAAAGAGATTTGTCTTTTGCTTATACCCCTTGGGTGGCGGAACCTGTGCGGGCCATTGCCCGTGATCCTGAAAATGCCTACCGCTATACTTCCAAGGGAAATTTAGTGGCTGTTGTAAGTAATGGCACAGCCATTTTAGGTTTGGGGAATTTGGGGGCCTTGGCCTCTAAGCCTGTGATGGAAGGCAAGGCCGTTCTGTTCAAGCGCTTTGCAAATGTAGATTCCATAGACATTGAAGTAGACACTGAAGATCCAGAAGCTTTCATCGAAACCGTTGCCAACATAGGTATTAGCTTTGGCGGTATTAACCTAGAAGATATCAAAGCACCAGAATGTTTTGTGATTGAAGAAACCCTGAAAAAGCGACTCAATATTCCAGTTTTTCATGATGATCAACATGGTACTGCCGTGGTAATTTCAGCAGCCTTGCTGAATGCTCTGGAATTACAAGGCAAAAATTTAGAGCAGGCCAAAATAGTCTGTTTGGGCGCTGGCGCTGCAGGCAATGCCACCATGCGTTTGCTGACGCTATTGGGTGCTCAAAAAGACAACATCTTAATGGTCGATCGCCAAGGTGTGATTCACAGTGAACGTACTGATCTAAACGAATACAAGGCGCAGTACGCCCCCAAAACGGATTGCCGAACTTTGGGTGATGCTCTGAAAATAGCAGACGTGTTCATTGGCCTTTCTGGCCCCAATTTGCTGAGTGTAGAGCTTTTAGCCAGCATGCCAAAAAACCCTATTGTGTTTGCGCTCGCCAATCCTGATCCTGAAATTAAAGTAGAATTGGCCAAACAAACCCGTTCTGATTTGATCATGGCAACCGGTAGAAGCGATTACCCGAATCAAGTGAATAACGTCCTCTGCTTCCCCTATATTTTCCGTGGCGCCTTGGATGTCAGAGCCTCTTGTATCAATGATGCGATGCTCATGGCTGCCACTCATGCCTTGAAAGATCTGGTGCATCAGCCCATTCCAGAAACAGTGCGCCAAGCTTATTTGGGCCTGGATGATATTTTGGGTTTTGGCCCTGAATACATTCTGCCCAAGGCCTATGATCCCCGATTAAAAGACACCGTGTCCAAAGCCGTGGCCTTAGCCGCGCGCGAATCTGGGGTTGCGAAGCTATAATTTAATTTTTGATACTTGCCTAGGAGGGGAATGGAGCCATGGAAAAAATGGAAAAAGCAGTGAATAAAAAAATAGCCAAGATAGCCATAGTGGGTGCGGGTAATATTGGTGGTACTTTGGCATATATTGCCCTCA
>JBJSZW010000145.1:0-7674 GCA_046090565.1 Gammaproteobacteria bacterium | reverse complement strand
TCTTAGAACCCCTCGGCTTCAGCCGTAGGGAGTTTCAGACTGGGGGATAATCATGAAAAAAGAATACGATTTTTCAAAGGCAAAAAAAATCCATATGCTCAGCATTTAAAAAAACAAGTAACCATTAGGCTCGATACCGATACCATCGATTATTTTAAAGATTTGTCAGAAGATAATGGTATTCCCTACCAAACACTAATTAATCTATATTTGCGTGAATGTGCAATAAACCATAAAAAAGTTAATATCGGCTGGTCTTTGGGTTGAATACGGGCTAAAAGTTGGTTCAAATCACTGCGGTATTTGGGCCATAGTTTGGCTCAAAAGAGCGGGGGTTTTGCGGCAATGAGCTCGACATAGAGGCATAATCATAAATACAAATCTAAAAACTGCTTAGAAATAACATCAATTGAGAATTGCTTAGAAAACTCTAGGCTATTATAACCCCATTCATCCCGCAGATTAGGATTTTGAATCAAATCTAATAAAGCGAAAGCTAATTTTTGGTGATCTTTTGCGGGTACCAAATGGCCATTGTACCCCTGTTTAACAAGGGATCGGCAGCCGGGGACATCCGTTGCGACAATCGGATTGCCTGTAATTAAAGCTTCTAAAAGGGTTTTAGGAAAACCCTCCCTGTAAGAGGGTAAGACAACAATATCGCTTTTTGAAAAATAGCTTGGGATATTTTCGACGTTGCCATGCCAATGGATCAAACCCATTTGATGCCAGTATTCTAAACAAGTTTTAGGTACAGAACTGGGGTTTTCAGGATCGGGCAGGCCGTAAAAATCAACCTGAAAATTAAGCAGGGGATCTTGTTTTTTGAGTATTTCAATGGCCGAAATTAATTCTGCAATGCCCTTGTCCCATAGCATGCGCGCTGCAAAAGCAATTTTAACCGGGGCTTTAAGATCTATTTTTGGGGCATAAAATTTTGTCTGGGGCAGGCGAATGCCATTGCCTGGAATAATGCTGTAATTTTTAATGCCATATTTTTTTAGGGTTTCGGCATCGTCTTGATTTTGCAAGACTAATGTTGCCTTGGGGCCTTGGGTTAGATAGGCTAGGGCTTTTGTAACCAAATAGCGTTTTAAAAATTTAAGGGATTTTTTAATTTTATTTTCTTCAGAATCTGTGAATAAATAGCCCAAGCCCCCCAGAGCAAATATGCCTTGGATCTTCAGCCATTTGCTAATTAAAGCACCATAAAGAATCGGTTTTAGGGCCACGGACTGTATAATATTAGGCTCATAATTTTTACAAATTTTATAAATAGCTCGAAGCCAGGACCATTCTTTTTTGAGGGAAAAGGCAGAGCGTGAAATTGGCGGTAAATTAAAAACAGTGATGCCTGTAGCTTGAAGCGTTTCCAAATGCGTATATTGTGTTGGCATACAGGCCAAGGCAATCTGTATGCCTTTTTCTTGCAAAGATTTGGCTAATTCCAAGCGATGGCTAATAAAATAAGCATCATTGGCAACCAGAAAGAGCAGTTTCAAAGTTTTAAAGCGTCCAATAATTATTAAAATTTTGCTGTACGTTTCTCCAAATGCCTTTTAAGTCCGCAACCAAGCCACCTGGTTCTAATAGATGATTTAAATCATTTAAACCTTGAGGGTCTGACCCTATCTTGCAAATTGCATCATGGGGTACAGCGGCGATAATGGCATGGTAGCTATGATTGCTTGCTTTTAAAATTTTTAAATCTTGTAAATTATTACTGATTCTCAAATCATAATGCTCAAAGGCTTCATCGGCTAGTGCCAGTGGATCATAAATATCCAAACTACAGGCTTGATTTTGCAGGGCCTGGATCAAATCCACAACTTTACTGTTTCTTAAATCGGGCACGTTTTCTTTAAAAGTGAGGCCCAGAATTAAAATTCTAAATTGTGTGGTATGCGGAAAAGAGTGGCGGGTTTTGGCTAGAATTTGATTGGCCAAATAAGTGCTCATGCTTTCATTGGTTTTTCGGCCGGCCAAAATAATTTTGGGGTGATGCCCTTGTTCTTTGGCAAAATGGGCCAGATAATAGGGATCCACCCCAATGCAATGGCCACCTACCAGTCCGGGGTTAAAATTCAAGAAATTCCATTTGGTATTGGCAGCTTCCAGTACATCATAAATGGAAATATTGTTTTGATTTAAAATTTGAGTAATTTCATTGATAAAAGCAATGTTAATATCGCGCTGGGCGTTTTCTATGACTTTGGCAGCTTCAGCGGTTCGAATATTTGGAGCAATGTGCAGATTATTATTATTTAATTTTCCATAAATATCAAATAAAATCGCTGTCACTTCAGGTGTTTGGCCTGAGATAATTTTGGTAATTTTATCTAGGGTATGTAGTTTGTCTCCCGGGTTAATGCGTTCGGGGGAATAGCCCAAAAAGAAATCTTTGCCTGCCTTAAGGCCTGAATGTTCAGACAAGATTTTGCCACAAATGTCTTCTGTAACCCCCGGGTAAACTGTGCTTTCAAACACAACAATGTCTAGGGGTTTTAAAATTTTGCCTAGCATTTTAGAAACAGATTCTAGGGCTTTTAAATCTGGTAAGTGATTACTTTCATCAATAGGGGTTGGAACAGTGACGATAAAAACAGTGCGAGTTTCTAAATCAGAGGTATTGGCGCTTAAAGTCAGACCTGTTTCAGCAGGGGCGCTGGGGTTTAAAGGCTTGAGCAAGCCTAAAATAGTAGGAGATTCAATTTCAGCAGTGCGATCATAGCCTGTGTTTAATTCCGAAATTCTTTTTTGGTTAATATCAAAACCTAGAATAGGAAAATGTTTGGCCAATTCACAAGCCAAGGGAAAACCTACATAGCCCAAGCCAATGATTGCGATTTTAGTATTAGTATTTTGCATAATTTTTGTACCAGTTGATAAAGTTTTTCAGTCCGATTTCTACGGGGGTTTTGGGTTTGAAATTGAGTGCTAGAGTACTTTCAGTAATGTCTGCAGTTGTTTCCTTTACATCCCCTGGTTGCATGTCTGTAAATTCAATCATGGCTTTTTTACCGGAGTATTCTTCAATTAATTTTAGAAAATGCATGAGCTCTACAGATTCAGGATTGCCCAAGTTAAAAATTTGATGAGTCTTATTTTTCATGAAAATAGCATTGTAAGTGCCATCGATAATATCATCCACATAAGTAAAACTA
Source organism: Gammaproteobacteria bacterium (assembly GCA_046090565.1). GTDB lineage: Bacteria > Pseudomonadota > Gammaproteobacteria > UBA6186 > Azoamicaceae > JBJSZW01. The sequence continues at coordinate 4,510 of JBJSZW010000145.1, read as the reverse complement.
CGTCGCATTTTGCCATGATTATAAACTTGCAGGGGCTTGCCTTCAAAAATCGCCTTCGTGAATAAAAAGGCAGACATGTCCGGCCGGCCCCAGGGGCCATACACGGTAAAGAATCTTAGGCCTGTGCTTGGAATCTGAAACAGGTGTTGATAGGTGTAGCTCATCAGCTCATCCGCCCGCTTGGTGGCCGCGTACAAGGAAATGGGTTGATTCACAGGATCTTCAATAGAAAAAGGCTGTTTGGTATTGGCGCCATACACAGAGGAGCTGCTGGCATAAACCAAATGCTCCAGGGAATCCAAATGCCGGGCAAATTCTAAAATATTCAAATGCCCAACAATATTGGCCTGAATATAGGCCATGGGGTTTTCTAAAGAATAACGCACCCCAGCTTGGGCTGCCAAATGTACAATGTGGGTAATTTTCTTGTATTCCTGCGCCAATACAGCAGGAGCTTCAGAACTGGCCAAATCTAAAAGATGAAAACGAAAATTCGGCTGTTTTTCCAGCAAACTTAAGCGATCGCGCTTTAATTGAACGCTGTAATAGTCATTCAAATTATCCAAACCCAGGACAGTGTGTCCTGCTGCCAAAAGCCTTTGGCAAAGATGAAAGCCGATAAAACCTGCGGCGCCTGTTACTAAAATGGTCATATGCAATAAAATCCCCTAGCAATTTTGGCATTATGTTACCATATTAAGTGCCCTATTTACAAAGACCACCGATGCTTAGTCAAAAATAAATAGGCATAGGTCTGTTTGAGTTTTTGTGAGAGAACATTGACCTTGAGTTAATTATATAAGATTATTGCTTTTTACAAACAGAGTTAGCGAAAATTAAAAGCACTAAAAGTGGAAAAGAGAGTCAAGAAGAAGCTTCAGAAGAAGAGCAAAAAATTCTTCAAGAGCTGAAAACTTTAGGTGCTGCTGGTTTGAAATAAATGGGGCATTGCCATACAGAAAATGGGCATAAAATGCTGTATGGCCGCCTCTTCAGGCTTTAATAAAGAATCTGCATTTTCGGCGGGAAAAGCTTCTCGCCTTAAGTGTGTGCCCGTAGGTTTGGGGTAAACTTCATGGATTTGAATGTGCCTAAAGGCCTCTAATTCAGCTTTCAGTGTTTGTGCCAAATTGGAAGTCGCGCTTTGAGCCAGGCCATAGGCCCCCCAAAAGGCTTTATTTTTGGCCGCTTGATTGATGTTAAAAACAATATGGGCGTCTTTGCTTTGTTTTAACAGGGGCAATAAATGCTTAATCAAAAGCCATTTGCTGGTTAAATTAAGCTGTAGGCTGGTAAACCATTGTTCTTCGGGATGATGCTCTAGGGGGCTTAAATGCCCGGCAGCTCCGGCATTTAAAATCAGGCCATCCAAGCGGCCAAATTCATGTTTAATTTGAGCGGCCAAATTCTCATAATCTTGTAATTGGGCATTGATCAAATTCATGGGATACAAATAAGGGGCAGGGGCTGTTTTTAAGCTTAAAATTTCTTCATAAAGCGTATTTAAGGCAGGAATGCTGCGCGCCAGTAAAATCAATTGAAAACCAGCTTGAGCCAAGGCTAGGCTGAGTGCACGGCCAATGCCTCGCGAGGCGCCTGTAATTAAAATGAGCGGGTTAATTACGGAATTTTGGGTTTGATTAGGCATTTAAGATCTCCCACAAAGGCTGCCAGATGGTTTCGAACATGATGATTTGGCCCTGTTCATTGGGATGAACGCGATCCGGTAGAAAAAAACGCAGTTTAAGAGCAATTTCTTCTAATAAAAAGGGCATGGCGCTTAAGTGGTATTTTTGTCTTAATTCAAGAAAAACATTTTCAAAAGCTGCAGCATAGGCACCGTAATTCGGTGGTAACTTAAAGGGTAATAAGATAGGTTTACTTCCCGCTGCTTGGCTTAAAAGAATCATTTGTTCTAGATTTTTAAAAATTTCTGCAATAGGATAGGCCCTTAAACCATCATTACTGCCCAAGGCAATGATCACAAAATGCGGTTGATACTGCGCCAATGCAGGCTCAAGTTTGCTTAGGCCATTGCTGGTGGTGTTACCACTTGTACTGATGTTAATGATTTGAAAACCCGGATTTTTTTTTTCGGTTAATTTTTTTTCAAGCAAATGCACCCAACCAGATTCTATGGGCAGCCCGTGGGCCGCACTTAAGCTATCGCCAATTATTAAAATGGTTTTGGTTTCAGCTTGTGCTACGCCAGAAAACAATCCAATAAAAAATAAAAATAATTGAAAAAATTTAGTTAATATAGCCATTGATAATCTGATTTAATTTGCCTGAATCTTTCAATTTTTTTAAGCTTTGATTAAAAGCTCTTAAAAAATCTTCGTTCAAGGATTTTTTACTGAGCATAATATAAACAGGATCGCTGTTTACAAAAAGAGGATGTTCTGAGATTCTATCTTGCAATTTATTTAACTTTAAATAGAAATGACCAACAATTTTATCTTCTAAAAGTCCCTGAATTTCATTTTTTAAGAGTTTTTTGAAATTTTTTTCGGAATGATTAACTTCAAAAATATTTTTTTTGAAACTAGATTGTTTTAATTGATTAAAATCATTACCATACTCGTATCCAAAAACAAGCCCTAACAGAAAATTAGAATGTTCTAATTGGATAATTTTTTGAAACTTAATTTTTTCCAAACTTTCTTTAAGAACAAATAAGCTCATGGTTTCATTCCGGTAGGCATCTGAAAAATAGACAAACTGTTCTCGTTCTGGGGTTAGGCTGGCGCCTGTTGCCAAATCGAGTAGGCCTTGCTGCACTTGAGTGAGATGTCTTTTCCAAGGCATACTGACATAGACCGATTGACATCCCATGTCATCCAAAATGCTTTGGACAATCTCTAAATCTAAGCCAGTTATTTTTTTTGTATTACGAATATTTTTTTCGTATTGATAAGGAGGCCAGTTTTCCCAGCCAATTGTAATAGGTCTTTGGCAAAGCTGGTTGCTGGCCACTGCAAAGCCACTGAATAGGCCTAAACAGGTTAGCGAGGAAAGCTTAGAAAAAATTTTTGAAAAAGTCATAATTCGATGATCCCTCACAATATGAACAAATCTAGAATATAGATTATATTATTTTAATGAGTATAATAAAAGTAGAGTCTTTAAGTAAAACTTTTGGCCAAGTGAATTTGTTTGGCGGTGTTGATTTGAGTTGGCCCAGTGGTTCTAGTGTGGCCATAGTAGGGATTTCTGGTTCTGGAAAAACAACGTTATTGAGTATTTTGGCTGGTCTGGAATTACCGAGCACAGGTCGGGTATTTTTTGATCAAATTTGCATTACAAGCTTGTCTGAAGAAGAAAGGGCTAGAGTAAGACGAGAGAACACAGCTTTTGTCTTTCAGCATTTTGGTTTAATCCCACATTTGAATGTTTTGGAAAATGCGCTGGTATTGCTAGAGCTTAAAAAAACACCGAATGCTTACCCCAAAGCAAAAGCCATGCTGGATCGTTTAGGGCTGAGCGCCAGGTTAAAACACTACCCAAATACCTTATCTGGCGGGGAACGCCAAAGGGTAGCCTTGGCAAGAGCTTTCGTGGCGGCTCCAAGAATTTTATTTGCCGATGAACCAACGGGAAGCTTGGATGAAAACAATGCAAAATTAATTATTGATTTGATACTGCAATTGAATGCCGAAAATCGTTCCACTTTGGTTTGCGTGACTCATGATCCAAAACTAAAAATAGCTTGCCAAAAGGCTTTAAGGCTTGAACATGGCAAATTACAAGAATAAGTGGGTTCTATTTTTTTTAATGACCAGCCTACAGCTGGTTCTTTTATTTGTAAAGAATGCTCTCTATCTTTGGGATGCGCAATTAAATCAGCAGAAAAATACCTGGCTCGGGGGGGATCTGGTTTTAAATTCTCCCGATCCCTGGCAAGAAAAAATATTAAATTATTTAAGACAAAATAATTTCAATTATAGTCAGGCCGTTATTTATCCAGGTACGGTTTTAAATCAAGATAAATTTTCTTTGGTGGAAGTAAAAGCTGTAGATTCAAATTATCCCTTGATGGGGGAACTAATATTAGAAAATATTAAAAAATCAGAGCGCACTCAAAAAATTCCGAAATCAGGCGAAGTCTGGATAGAACCTCGCTTAGCCCAACAATTGAATTTGAAATTGGGAGATACTTTAGAGTTTGGTGCTTCTGAATTTAAAGTGGGGGCCTTCATTGAAAAAGAACCGGATCGTAGTTGGCAGGGAGTTATTTTTGCGCCCAGGTTTTTAATAAATATTTCAGATTTAGAATCAACTAAAACAGTTTTATCTGGCAGTCGTGTGAATTATAGATTGGCATTGGCGGATCCTGAGCAAAAATTTTCAAAAATAGAGCAGGCTTTCAGAAATTTATTAAATCCTGATGTGCGCTTGATTAGGGCTAGCGACAATGAAGAACTTCCGGAATTTGCTAAAAATACAGAATTGCTTATAAAAATTTTAATTTTTCTGAATTGTAGTTTGTTGGGAGCTGCTATTTATGCTT
>JBJSZW010000144.1:0-3058 GCA_046090565.1 Gammaproteobacteria bacterium | reverse complement strand
GTTTTACTATGTGATTTACATGGTTCTTTACTTGGTGTTTGAGCTCTATAGTAATAAAGATTTGCTATTAATTTCGTTGTGAAAATAATTTGTTCTAATACTCGCATAAATTAAATTCATAAATTTTCTTAAGATTCTATCCTCAGTTAAACTGCTAATATTTTCTAATAATTTTGATACTTCTTCTGTAATAGCGAACATTTTTTGTTTTATATTTTCAACTTGATCCGGCAAAAATCGGGTATAAAATAATTTTACCAATAATTTAGCCGCTTCTGGATTATTAGCCATTGTTTCTTCAATAGTCGATTGACTGTAACCAAAACCAATTTGCCAAAGGTATTTCGCATAAGCGCGAAGCACAGTAATTTCTCTGGCCGATAAAAAAGCATTTAAAACTAATTTATTAAAACCATCATTTTCAATATTACGTTCCCAAACTGCGGCAAAAGCATCTTGGAATAAATTTTTAATTTGATCAATATCTACAATGTTACTTTTAAGTTCCAAGACCATTTTATAATCATTCAGCCAAACACTTCCTTTGTTTTTTATTTTTAACTGATAAGGCCTTTCACTGATAATCTTTAAACCCATGTTTTCCAAAATAGGCACCACATCCGACAAGGGTATTTTATCTCCAATTCGATACAGTTTAAATTTCAGCGTATGTTCTTCTTCCTCTATCGGTCGATACAAACTCATTCCTAAACTGTTTTCATCTTTTAATTCTTCAAGATATTTAATATCAATAGCCGCTACTCGACAATTAAAGGCTTCTCTATAGCCGGCGGGAAAAGCTTCTTTGTATATTTTTAATAATTCATTGCCTCGTTCTTCGCCATATTGATCTTTTAATGTTTCTTCTAATTCATAAGCCCAAGTTCTAGAAGCCGAAATTAATCGTTTTTCTATATTATTTAAATCATAATTAACTTTGTACAAAGGCTTAACACGAACCACCATATGCAATCTTGCCAAAACTGAATCGCTAAATTTAATGGCATAGCTAATTTCAACACCATGAAAAGCTTCCATTAATATTTCTTGCATTTTGATTCTTAAATTAGAATTAAAACTTTCTCTTGGCACATAAATAAAACAAGAAAAAAATCTTCCCAAAACATCTTTGATAATAAATAATTTAATATTTTGACGTTCTTGAAGATACATAATTCCCATCGCAACTTCCAGTATGTTTTCTTCTTCCGCTTGAAAAAAATCATCTCTGGGTATATTTTCTAAAATATTAAGTAAATTTTTAGTTTCATGGCTTCCGCTACCAAAACCTGATCTTTTTAAAATAGAATCTAGTTTATGTTTAGAGATTGGAATTTGTTCCAAGCTAGAATTGTAGGCCCCAGCCGTATATAATCCAACGAAGCGGTGCTCCCCAGAAACACTGCCATCTGAATTAAAAATTTTAATGGATATGAAATCCAAGTAAGAAGATCTATGGATCGTTGATTTAGTATTAGATTTTCCTAAAATTAGTATTTTTTTTGACAGGAAAAATTTCTTTGCACTAGAATTCATTAACGCCAAAGAATGTGATTCCGCCTCATGTTGATTCCCTTTCAAAATACCCAAGGCTGAATTTTCAACTAATTTTAGTTCTTTTTGAACGCCTTTTCCTTGAATCAAGTTTGAATGGTAGCCCAAAAAAGTAAAATTATTATTTGCAAGCCATTCTAAAAATTCTATGGATTCTTTCAAATCTAGTAATTCTATTTTTTTGGCTTCCTCAACAATTTCCTGTATTATTTCATAAACCTTTTTTCGCATCAAAGGCCAATCTTGAACAGCTACTTTTACATCATCAAAAGTTAATTTCAGTTTTTTTACAATCGCATCTAAAACAAACGGTTCGCTTTGACGATCAATTTCTATATGAATCAAACTTTCTTGTTTCAGTTTATTTGATTCCTGTGATTCAGAATTAAACTCTTGAAAAATACCTTGTTCATTTCGTATGACACTTAAATTACCTAAGTTGACAATCAAATGGATATTGATTTCCATACTGGTTAAAGCGATTCGTATGGATTCTAATAAGAATGGCATTTCATTACAAACTATTTCAATAATACTATGAACAGACTGCCAACCTTGTTGTTCTACCTGGGGATTAAAACACCTTATTTTAGGTTCCCCCAAGTTTCTTTCTTGTAAATATTGCCAATGAGACAATACAGCTCCATACAAATCTAAGCTATTTCTATTAGATAAATCTTCGGTGGAGATACTTTGATAATAACGTTTAGCAAAATCTTTGATTTTTTTCGCTTCTGATTCTGGCCATTTTTTTTCTATCAAAACAAAAACTCGCTCGAACAACATGTCGCGAGTATTTTCTTGTACAAATCCCATTATTCACCCTTGGTTTTTTAGACTATTTTTTAGACTATAAATTTTTCCACCAAACGCTGTAGGCGTATGGATAGATTTTTCAATCGCTCTACTCCTGTGGAGGATTCCTGTGTTAACCTCACCGTTCCATTGATAACTTCTGTGATATTTACAATATTCTTATCAATTTCAGCTGTCACGGTATGTTGTTCTTCTGCTGCTGCCGCAATGTGGGTAGTCATATCAGCTACTTTAGACACTGAGCTTGCAATTTTTTGCAAAGATTCACCTGCCGCGGCCGCTTGTTCCACACTGCCTGAAGCTTGACGTCTGCCTTGTTCCATGACAGATACAGCCTTTTTAGCGCCAGACTGCAATTGACTGATCATGCCCTGAATCTCTTCTGTGGATTGTTGGGTTCTTTGGGCCAGGGTTCGAACTTCATCAGCCACCACAGCAAATCCACGACCTTGCTCGCCAGCACGTGCAGCCTCAATCGCTGCATTCAGAGCCAAGAGATTGGTTTGTTCTGCAATACCACGAATCACATCCAAGATAGTTCCAATTTTATCCGATTGAGCCTCTAAATCATGAATAGCCTCTGCTGTCGATTGTACCTCTTTTGCGACATGATCGACAATTAATCGTGTTCTCTTTTATCATTTCTAATAAAAGATGGTATCAAAGGCTCTAAGGAGGTTCCCGCAAT
>JBJSZW010000143.1:0-8088 GCA_046090565.1 Gammaproteobacteria bacterium | reverse complement strand
TTAATATTAGACGCGGCGCTTCACCTCCATCTGAACCTTTGCCGGAGCAAGCGGTTACAGATGGAGCACTGCGCCGCATTTCGGTAGAACTTTATAGTGAGGGTTTTTAAGGCCTGGCAATGCAGAAACCGCCTTTTTTAAATCTGCCCCCATGCTCAAAAGCTTAATGCACAAGTACTCATGACCATTGTAAAGGGCTAGTTTTAAATAATCTTGTTTTTTAGATGCTGGGATTTCCAGATTTAGGATTTTTTCAGGATCGTATTTTAAGCTCTCGAACTGACTTAAAAAATATTCTTGCTCCGCAAAACCAATCGCTTTAAAAGAAAACATTTAAACTGATACTCCCAGTGACTCACACCAAAAACAATTACCCAAATTAAAAAAATAAAACCAGCTACCCAAACTATCCGGTAGCAGCAACTATTTTTAAACAGAAATTATTTGAACACAGAGAAAATAAAAATGCAAGACACTTGCGCAGGCTTTGTTTTTTTTAATTGTATTGACATACTATTTTATATAATAGATTCACTGTCGCCATTCAATACACTCAATACATAACGCGTACTGCGACCATTGCCTTCGTAAATCCCGAACTGAGGTTAGCTTAAATTATTGCTTTTCAGACTAAAGCCTCAGAGCATTAAATACTGCCAACGCCCTGGCTCTGGAACTTTTTAAATCTATAATAGGTTTTGGGTAATGCAGACCTAAAACAACACCCGCTTTTTTTAAAATTTCTTCTGGCGCTTCCCAGGGCTTGAATAAATACTTATCAGGTAAGTTTGCTAATTCTGGAACAAATTTCCTGGTATAGATGCCTTGTTTATCAAATTTTTCGCCCTGGGTGATTGGATTAAAAATTCGAAAATAGGGTGCTGCATCCACCCCCGATCCAGCCACCCATTGCCAACTGGCGCTGTTATTGGCCAAATCAGCATCCACCAAACAATCCCAAAACCAATCCCGCCCATAATGCCAATGAATCATTAAATTTTTCACTAAAAAAGATGCCACCACCATGCGTACTCGATTGTGCATATAGCCTGTTTGCCAAAGTTCGCGCATGCCTGCATCAATGAAGGGATAACCTGTACAGCCTGTTTTCCAAGCCTGAAACAATTGTTCTTGATAGTGCCAAGGGAATGTATTAAATTTGGCTTGAAAATTTTCAGCCGGTAATTTTGGAAAATGAAAAAGCAAGTAGGCTGAAAACTCTCTCCAAATCATTTCACTACAAAAATGCTCCAAATCCTCTTGTGGGATGCCCAAATAAAATTTGCTATGAACAGCTTCCCATATTTGATACGGTGATATTTCCCCAAAATGCAAATTAACAGATAATTTTGAAGTTTGATCAAGGCCTGGATAATCTCGAGCTGCTTTATAGCCTAACAACTTTTTATTTAATAAATTATTTAATTTTTTTTGAGCCGTTTTTTCTCCAAAATCCCAATGGCTTTTTATTTTTTTTACCCAGGGATAATTGGGAATTAATTCAAAATCATCAAGCACTGTTTGATTTTCTTGATCTTTTATAAAATTAAGATTTTTGAAATTTGGTTTTGGACGAGCTGCCCTAGGTTGTATTGCATAAACTTTTCTTTTATAAGCACCGAAAACCTTGTAGTAAGAGTTCTCTTTTTTAATGGCCTCTGGTGTCCATAAATAAGAGCCATTGAATATTTCATAACCAACATTTAATTCACGTAATTGTTGCTTTAAACTTTCGTCATGAGATAAATACCAAGGTTCGTAACAACGATTCCAAAAGACTTGTATTATTTTATTTTTATATTGTTTGATTAAATCCAGAATAATCACTTCTGGCTTGCCTGTATAGAAATTTAATTGATTATTTAAGGATTCATCAAGGCTCAACAAAGAATGATGCAAATAAAGCTTGGTGGCGGCCCCTGTTCTAAAAGGCGAGGGACTTAAATCATCCCAAATATAAATAGGCAATACAACCCCAAACCTAGCGGCAGCAAGGAGGGCGGGATTGTCTGACAGGCGTAAATCTTGTCTGAACCAAAGAATCGAAATGGGAGTTTGCATCAATCGTATGCTTACATAAAACCCACGAGCCTGTCAAACGGAAAATAAGCAATTCACATCTAATTTTTCTCTGGTAAAGAAAGATTTTAATAAATCTAGGGCCTCTACTTGAATTTGCCTTACTCTTTCTCGGGTCAAACCAATTTCAAGGCCTATGGCATCTAATGTTTTAGGCTCTTCACCTCTTAATCCAAAACGATGTGCCAGTACAGCCCTTTGTTTTTCATTCAGTTTTTGCAAAAAATTTTCAAGTTTTTGCTTCAGATTATTTTTAGAAACCAATTGTAGTGGGTTCAGTGTTTTATCATCTGTTAAAGTTTCGAGTAGGGGTTTGTCTAAATCTTGGTTAACGGGTAAATCTACCGAGACTATTTTTTCTTGAAGACTAAACAATTTCTTAACTTCCAAGGGATCAAAATTTAATTCTCTGGCAATTTCCTCTATTTCTGGTTCCCTTTTTAATCGATGCGTGAGTTCCCAATTCACCCTTAAGCAGGCATTCAAGGCTTTAACCACATGAACAGGCAAACGCACAGTACGAATCTGATTCATGATACCTCGTTCGATGCTCTGCCGAATCCACCAAGTGCCGTAAGTTGAAAAACGAAATCCCCTTTTGGGATCAAATTTTTCAACAGCCCGGATCAGGCCTAAATTACCCTCTTCAATTAAATCTAGAAGTGGTAATCCTTTGTTTAAATATTTTCTAGCTATTTTTACAACCAAACGAAGATTGGCTGTAATCATTTTACGCTTAGCAATTTCACAACCTGCCTGAATTTTTTCGGCATAGTTGATTTCTTCCTGAGCACTTAACAGAGGGGCTTTTCCTATATCGCTCAAATACAACTGGGTAGCGTCCCAATCCTCAGATTCTGGGATCTCTGTTTCTGTGACCTCCGTTATTTCAGTTACTTCAGCATAGGTCTTTGGAGCAAGCCCTGAGGATTCAGACAACTCCTCTTCCTCTCGTTCCTCTAGTCCCTCTAATTCCAATAATTCCAAAGGTTCTAAATTCTCCTCAACCTGCTCGGCAACCCAAAGCGCTTCTTTCGCAGCATCCATGCATGCACCCACCTGATTTAATAGTGAATTATTATAACTTTATAACTGAACGACATTGTCTTTCTTACGAGTCACCCTGGGAAGGCTAGCAACAGCTCTCATCGCATCTAGCTCTGCAACCGTTCGCTTATAACGTTCATTACCGAATTGATTGAGAATTTTGCTTTGAGCCTGTTGCCACAAAGGCACCCCTTTTTCCAAAGCCCTGGTTCCTGCATCAGTCAGAACATAGGCTTTTGAGCGTCTGTCCGAAACCTTGGTGGTTGTAATAAAACCTAGTTTTTCCAAAGGGCGTAAATTTCTGGTGAGGGTTGTTCTATCCATCACCAAGCTATCCGCCATTTCCGTTAAGGTTTTAGAAGTTCCTGCAGCCAAATTAACCAGAAGGGTGAACTGCGTCGCCCTGAGCCCAGAAGATTCTAGATGCCTATCGAAGAACTGCGTAACTGCCCTTGTGATCTTCCTCAAGTTAAAGCAAGCACATTCTACATTAATATTATGATATTTATTAGAGTTGTTGGTCATAGTCATGGTTAGTTCACCCCCTAACTTAAGTGTAGGATCTCTGGTGATATATTTGTCAAGAAATAAGTTGGTTAATACACAAACTTGAACTACTTATTTTTCTTGTATTTATATTGGTCATCCATGCCCTTACCGATCGCACCACCAGCCATTGCACCTGCAACAGCTCCTAAGCCTGTGGCAAAAACCTGGCCCGATCCTCCACCAAACTGAGAACCGATCAAAGCACCACCAATACCACCCACGACAGTTCCCGTCGTTTGCTTAGGCCCACCCAAAGAATCGCAACCTGAAAGCAATCCCAGTGATGCAGATACTACGCCTAAAGTCATTATTTTTGAAATTACACGAATTTTCATAAGTTAGCCTCTATCTATTTTCATTCATCATTTTCTGGAAACTAATAGCTAGGATAGCAACTTAATTTAATTCAGGCCTTGAGAGCTTAGAGCTTAGAGCTTAGAGCTTAGAGCTTAATGGTAAAGTGATTGATCGGCCAATAATTCACTGGCTAAAAGACTGGCATCAAATACCACGAAAGGATCATCATCCTCAAGCGCTTTTTGAATCAGAGCCAAAGGCATGGAAGAACGCACTGATCCGGTTTTTTCCCTGTATTGAACAAGATTATTAAAATCTTCTTTTAGAAGTTCAATATATTTCTCAAAACTCTGTTTGGATGGCCGCCCCGAAAGGCTTGAAGGCAATGGTAAGAACATACACGAAACCCTAAATAGTGACTTAAAGATATTTAAACTAGATTACAAAGCCAAGAGCTCTATTTTACCAAAACTTTTAAAGTAAAGCTAGATTTACATACAAGCTTCCTCTATAATAGCCCCCATGACAATCTTAGAAACCAATGCAGCTGCCCTCAGTTTATCTTTTGAGGAAGGTATCCAAAAACTCGAGCTTATCATCAAACGCATGGAAGATGGCCAATTACCCATGGAGGAAGCCCTCTGTCTCTTCGAACAGGGCATACAACTTACCAAGCACTGCCGCCAACAAATCACAAGTGCTGAACAGAAAATTATAATTTTAATGCAGGAACAGGGCAACCTGATTGCTCAGCCTTTTACACGCGAACCTTAGGCATAATTTAGGAATAAGGCGAGAATGCAGCACATTTACCAATCCCAGTTTTACGAATTTGTGGTTTCAGAAATTGATAAGCATTTTAAAGCCCTGTTTACCCAATTAAAACAAAACAGTGCCGCAACCACTTTAATCCATGCCATGGAATACAGTTGCCTGCAGGCTGGAAAACGCTTAAGGCCACTCTTGGTTTATGGTACCGGACAACTGTTTCATTTAAATAATTTGGCGGTTTTAGATCCCTGTGCCATTGCTATTGAATTGATTCATATTTATTCTCTGATTCATGATGATTTACCCGCGATGGACAATGATGATTTCAGACGTGGGCAGCCCACCTGCCACAAAGTTTTTAACGAAGCAACCGCTATTTTAGCTGGTGATGCGCTACTGACCTTAGCCTTTGAAACGATTGCCAAAGCCTCTAAAATTCCGCCCGAGCAAAAATTAAATATTATTCATATTTTGTCTCATACTGTTGGCCCCTTAGGTTTGTTAGCTGGTCAAGAGCTCGATCTGCACCCCACTGAAAACAGCAGTACACCTCAAATTCATGCCCTAAAAACAGGCTTATTATTTCAAGCTGCTGTTAAAATTGCTTTGGAAGCTTTATCGCCCACCAGCTTTAGCCGCTCTAAAGAGAAAGTTCTAGAATTTGTTCATTATTTTGGTTTAGCCTATCAATTGTACGATGATTTAGAAGATGCCTTACAAGATCAACAAACTGAAAATCTCAAACAAATTCAATTGAATTGTAAATCTCAGTTTGAACAAGCTAAAGAATGCTTAGAACAAATTCCAGGCCATGCGAATTGTGAACTTTATCATTTAAGCACTTATTTTTTGAATAAAATTAATATTTTTTAATATGAGTGCTCATTTGGGCAAGATCCAATAACTCTCTTAAAGCAACGGAAAACATTGTAAATTCAGGAACAATGCTTCGTTTCAATTCTTCAATAAAATAATACCACCTAGACAAACTATGGTGATTTCTTTTCAGCCAAACCATAATTATTTTTTCTAGATTTTGATCTTGGGCATCTTCTGAGGCATCATGATTTAAAATGGCGACAGTAAGCGTTCTTTGTTGGCGATCCAAATCGTCTCTGAATGAAGCCCTTGCCAAAGCTTCCCAATGATCTTTTACTTCTTTGATTTTAATCTGATCTCTGAACCACCCCAAAGACAATTCTTCACCTATTGCGAAATATAATTTTGAAACATTGTCTATTGGTAGTTGATGAGAAACTGAGGCATCCACAATATCTAAAGCGGAATACATAATATCCATACCTGCAATTTTATGTGCAAGCCCAATGGGCATCCCTGATGCTTCTAAATTTTTTGATTTTTTATTGAATTTTTGACTGGTTTCTGCAATTAATAGTTGATTTAAGTTGTTAAATAAATATTGAATTTGAGTTTTAAATTGCTCAATATTTTTATTGATTTCCAAACCAGATCGTCTATTTCTAAGAAACCACCGTGTTCCACGTCGAATCAAACGATTTAATTCGTGCAAAATAGAAAATTGTAATTCCACTGGGATCTGATTATTCAAACTTAATAATTCTTTTCTAATACCAGATAGATCAAAAACTTCCCTAGAAATCATAAAGGCTTTAATCGCATCTTCAGAATTAGTACCTGTTTCATCCGTTAGTCGGCTAATAAAATTAATACCCATCTCATTAATAACAATATTTGCCCATTGAGTTGATATAATTTCTCTTTTTAATCGATGCTTAGGCAAATAACTTTCAAATTTTTGAGACAATTCTTTTGGAAAATAATTAAATAATTCAACTTCAGAATATTCTTGATCAGGCAAATCAGAATTTAATAGATCATTTTTTAATACATTTTTTGCATAAGCCATTAAAACTGCAATTTCCGGACGTGTTAAACCCTCTTTTTTAGATTTTCTTAATTCAACTTCTTCTTTATTAGGTAAGAATTCTAATTTTCTATTTAATTTTCCAGCTTTTTCAAACTCCTCCATTAAACGGCTGTGCATTTCCAAATTTTCTTCTGCTTTGGAAGCTGTAATACTAATGGCCTCATTTTGAACTCTGTTATTTTTGAGAACCAATTCACCTACTTCTTCTGTCATTTCTACCAACAAATGGTTCCTTTGTTTTTCAGTTAATTCACCTGCTTGCACGACTGCATTCAATAAAATTTTAATGTTCACTTCATTATCTGAACAGTTTACACCCCCGGAATTATCAATGGCATCTGTATTGATTTTTCCACCCAAAGCAGCATATTGCACACGCGCCAATTGAGTAAACCCTAAATTACCCCCTTCCCCCACCACTTTGCACTTCAAATCATTGGCATTTACTCGTAAAGCATCGTTGCCTCGATCACCTGCATCGCTATCGCTTTGATACGAGGCTTTTACAAAAGTACCGATACCACCATTCCATAGTAAATCAACAGGTGCTTTCAATAGGGCTCGAATCAATTCACTGGGGACTAGTTTGGGGGTATTAATATTTAAACGCGACATGATCTCCGGGCTTAATTCTATGATTTTAGCCTCTCTAGAGAAAATTCCACCTCCAGGAGAAATTAAATCTGAATTGTAATCCGACCATTTGCTTCTAGGCGTCTCAAATAAGCGTTTTCTTTCTTGAAAACTTTTAGCTGGATCTGGATTAGGATCTATAAAAATATGTGCATGATTAAAAGCACCTATCAATTGAATTTGATTTGACAATAACATACCATTTCCGAATACATCACCCGCCATGTCACCAATGCCCACTACAGTAAAAGGCGTTGTTTGAATATCGTGCCCTAAATCCAAAAAATGTCTTTTTACAGATTCCCAAGCACCACGGGCAGTAATACCCATTTTTTTATGATCATAACCTGCTGAACCACCTGAGGCAAAGGCATCTCCTAACCAAAAACCATATTCCATAGACACGCCATTGGCAATGTCTGAAAATGTAGCTGTTCCTTTGTCTGCCGCTACGACCAAGTAGGGATCATCTTCATCATAACTTACCACTGATTCTGGTTTGATGATTTTGTTTTCAGCCAAATTAATATTATCCGTAATATCTAACAAGCCTCTAACCAAAGTTTTATAGCATTCTATACCATCTTTACTTTCTTTGTCTTTTACAATGAAACCACCTTTGGCCCCCATGGGTACAATCACTGCATTTTTAACTTGCTGTGTTTTCATCAGGCCTAGTATTTCAGTTCTAAAATCATCCCTCCTATCCGACCAACGAATGCCTCCCCGAGCAACTTTAGCGCCTCGCAAATGTACTCCTTCCATCCAAGTGGCATAAACAAAAATTTCTCTGTAGGGATGTG
>JBJSZW010000142.1:0-5212 GCA_046090565.1 Gammaproteobacteria bacterium | reverse complement strand
ATAAACAAGGCACTTACAAGAATTGCGGTCAAAAAGCGGCGTTTGAACAGCCAAAAAAACAAGATAGGGCTTAAATAAACCGCCTGAAATTTAGCATCCTCACCTGGCAGAATGCCCAAAATTCTAAATCCCAAAACTCAGAGCGCTCAGTGCCTAGATTCCACTGGCTCAGCTTTTTCTTATTTATTGGCATTTTATTTTATGCCTCGGCTGTTAAATTTCAGGCGGTTTATTTAAGCCCTATCTTGTTTTTTTGGCTGTTCAAACGCCGCTTTTTGACCGCAATTCTTGTAAGTGCCTTGTTTATTGGCAGCGTTTTCCAATTCAATGCCTTAGTCTCTAGCCCTTCTAACTCTTGGCAATTTGTAAAATTATTTGATCTAACGGGCATCAGCCTTCAAGAAAAAGAAAATTTGATCCCTTCTTTTGCCCAGGGCCCCAGCTTTTCGATGCAACATCTTGAAAAATTCTACAGCCCCCGCCGTGTTGATGATTTGGTTTTTGTACCCCAACCCACCCTTAAAACCACGCATAACCGAGAAGAACTGCAGGCCCTGCAAAACCTCTGGTGGGATGCTGTATTGAAATATCCCGCAAGCTATTTCAAACACCGCTTTGCTATTTTTTATACCCAGCTGAATACCTCACCACTCAAACCCTTAAACAGTATATCTGATCAGCAAATGATCCAAGGCCCAACGCTTAAAATTATTAAATTATTAGATCATTTAGGGATTTATACTTTTTTCTCAGAGCTTTCTAAATTTATTTGGTACCTGCCGCTATCAATCATTTATTTGCTGATAAGCGCCCGGCTATTAAATAAACCCCAATACAGCAACCTAGCATCCCCTGTTTTTTTCATGAATTTAAGCGGCCTAAGCTTAATTGCTATTTTATTTGTTTTTTCCATGGCAGCTGAGG
Organism: Gammaproteobacteria bacterium; assembly: GCA_046090565.1. GTDB lineage: Bacteria > Pseudomonadota > Gammaproteobacteria > UBA6186 > Azoamicaceae > JBJSZW01. Next base: position 4,288 of record JBJSZW010000142.1, on the reverse strand, counting down.
CACGCTACATCTATTTGGCCCAATGTTGTGTGCATTTTTCTCATCCCCTCATGCTTATTTTATTGTTTAATAAAAAATCGAATTCTAAAATACCACCTTATTTATTCTGAGTTTATCTATCAGGGGCCTGATGGCCTTGCTTTCACAATTGTCCGATCAGACAATTCTTTTTCTTCTTCTTTTGATTTCTCAGAGTCAACAAGGTTTCTGGCATTTCGTGCAGATGATCCCCCAGAAAAAAGTAAGGGGCCTTTGTCTTGTTCAGCCCTATCTCTTGCCACATTATCTTCAATAACCGCCATTAAATCCTGCGCCTCTCTGGATTTATTGGACAAAACAGCTATTAATTTTCTATTTTGAATGCTGATTTCATAATCTGAAAATTTTAAGTTCAGGACCGCATGTTCTGCCAAGCATTTTTTCCTTTCTTCAGACATTTTAACCAAAGCAGCTTCAGCCTGCTGTGTTTCATCCTGTTCTGTCAGCGGTTGATGATCCACAAACAAAATAGTCGTATTGGGCAAGCGTTTTTTCAGCAATAATTCGATTACCCTTTTGCTATCTCGATCAATACTCGCAGTGGCTTCATCTAATAATACCAATCCTGGTGCGAGAGTTGTTTTCAACAAAACCCTGAGTATGGCCAATCTCTGCCTTTCTCCGCGGCTTAAATGCTGCCAGCTGTCTTTTTTAGTATCCAGATCATGGATCAGCTTTAGCCCTAAGCATTTCATCAAGTATTTTAGATCCGCCAAATCAATACTTGCTTTGGCTCGCGGATAAGCAATAGCCTCTAACAAAGTCATGCGCCCAGGAATCAGAGGATCCTGGGGCAAATAGACTAATTTATCCGCATGCGTTTTTTGCGCCCAGGGAAAGTGGAACTCCCCTTCCACAAAAGGCCACATGCCTACCAAGGCTTTGATTATTGTACTTTTACCATCTCCCGATGCACCACACAAGCGATACACCTTACCCGCCTCTAATTGTAAATCCGAGACCTCTAACACCAAGCGTTCTGAGTTCAAAACACGTTGGACTTTTTGAGTAAAAGCATTGAAAGCGGGCATCAGCACAGGCGTTTTAGGGGAATCTAGATCATCCTGGGCAGGTAGCTGAATATAACCATCCTGTGCCGAATAAGCGCTTGCACCTCTAATAATAGGACTGCTTAATTCAAGTTCAGACCTACTTTGTATTTTTATTTCCAGTTTTTCTGAATCCACAGGTTCTGCTACATAATCAGTTATCAATTTTTGTATTTCTGGTAATTTTTTTGAAGAATCCTCTTTTAATAAATTCAAAAGTTTTCTTAATTCACTTGAAAATAGAATTTGAGATCGCAATTTAAATTCTGAATCCAGGCCCTCCCAAAATAAGTCCCAATCCTTAATCGCTTTAAGCCTGATATTTTCCCCCCTGTTTTCTGCATAAGCTATAAAATAACTCTGGCTAGTTTCAGTTTTTGTTTTTTCTTTTTTTACTATTCTTAATAATATTATATCTTTTAAAATTTGAACTCCAAATTCTTCTTGTATTTTATAAGCTATTTGTACTTTCAATAAATCTTGACTAAATGTATCTTGAGTATTCTCAACCTCTAATTCTAATCCCAAAGTATAGATTTGTGATTTTCCAAAAGGTATGGCCAAATTTAAATTTGAAAAACCAAAACACTTAGAATCAAAGTTTATTTTAATGGCATTTCCTCTATCTTTGGTATAAAATTCCGTCCAAATATCAATGCTGTTTTGTAATTTAAACAAAACTTTCATGCTGGCGCTCATTTTAGAAGCTTTGGTGGTATAGGAACGCAATAGATCTCGGACATAGGCCATGACTGTTAACATTTGTGTTGCAAACATATCTAAACGCGCAGAATTCATTCTGTCTTCGCTGGAGAGCAATAAAGGCGCCATAACTTTCAGTAAAATTGGGAATGCCACAAAAGCAGAACTCAAAGTTCCATCAAAAGCAACATTCAAACCAAACATTTTTAATTGTGTTTTTTCTTTTTCTTCCAATTCTTTTTGCATGGCCACGTATTCTGAGGAATCTGCTTTTAGGGCTACTATTTGTTCCTTGTTTTGTTCAGCCTGGTTCATAGCAACATTCAAACGCATATCATTTTCTTGATGCTTTTCATCTAAATCAGATTTTTTGTCTGCAATACGGTGGCAAAGCAAGGCCACACCCAATGCCACACCTACTGAAAATCCAGACATTGCGCTGTTCGACAGGCGTTTAGCGCCATAAATATTCACCCACATGGATAGCATGGTACTTAAAAATTCAGCCGAAACAACCACTGCCCCTTCGCCAAATTGCTTGGCATGTATGCCCATCATTTCTAACATGGGGGTAATGTCCTGTTCATCCGCCTGCACAAAATCCACCCCTGCAGAGGTTTTATGTTCGGAAAGCTGCCTTAACAAATCTTTTTTTAAGTGATTTTCTAAAGAAAAACGCAAATTTTCTATCAAAGCAAAACGCAAACACCAAATCCCTGCAGACAAAACGGCATTGGCCAAAACCAGACCATAACTGGCTGGCCCAGGCTGCGCACCTGGTTCTGCATCCTGATTTTGGGCCCGGGTTAAAAACCACATGCCAGCAAATTCGACACAATGTATGCCCGTAAAGGCTACTGCATTCACTGCAATACTCTTGTAATTATTCGGCTGCCAATAGGAACCCAAAAGCCTTCTGAATTGCCTAATTGAAGTTACACTGTTTTTGAAAAAATTTTGACTTTTGTTTTTAATTTTATTTATAATGTTTGGAAACCACATACGAAGTCCGCCACAATCTCTGCTTTTTTAAGAAAGAACGAGTATTCTATATGATTAAACAATCCAAGTCAATACTCCTCTATTTCAATTAAAAAAATCCTATTAAAATCAATTAGTTTTTCTTTTTTATACATTCCAAAAGCTATACAAACAGTTTATGTGGGTTTTAAAAAAATCAAATATTTGCGACGCAAATACATTGCAAATGCGTCGCAAAAATAATTAGCGAAATTCAAATTTCATGTAAATACACTGGGTTGCTATAAGCTATAGATGAAAAAATGCAGAAAACATTCGCTCACATTCTTGCTTTGATAAACCCAATTCTGCAGCAACAGACCGCCATTGTTTAACAGCAATACTTACCTCCTGTATTATATTTTTTGCCTGCTTATTACTTAATCTAAATTCTTGCGCAACTAAAAGAGCTGTATCTAAAGATGCAGAGGTATCATTAAAATCAATGGCGGTTGTTAAAATACGGGGCTTTATATCTATTGGTGTTGGATTTACATCATACACTGGAGACAATCTCCAACCCTTATAGCGCTCATAAATAAAGCCATGATTGCGCAAATGATCATCCGTGTTCGAAATCATCACTGTAAATACAATACGCTTCCAGAGTTCTGCCATATCTTCTTCAGGAGAAGAACCATATTGAGCCAAGGCATAAGCAATTTCAAGGTAACTGTGCTGTTCGTTGTCTGCAGCACCAAGCATGCTCATGGCCGAAAGAAAAGGGATTCTCTGGGTATTTTTCCGATCAAAACGTTTGATGATCAATACCGGTTTTCCCAAAATATTTTCTAGACGCCATACAGGTACTTTAATGCCTGCTTTTTCGGCTAAGCTTAGGGCCAAAACTTCCCAAACAACGACATTGAATTCATCGTCTTTTCTTGGAAATTTAGCAATAGCCAGGCTTCCGTCCGTATCACGAATACAGGCCTTGGGCCTTGCACCTCCTAAAGACGAACCCGGTGCAAGCAATAATTTTAGATCCACTGTATTTTCATCATTGTTAATAAATCTTTCGGTTGCTGACAATAATTTTGGCAAATCAATCAAAGGAGGAATTGAGGCTTGTTTTGCCGATGCTAAAAATACGGATTCATGAGCCGGCACTGAAAAACGCAAGGCGCCCTGTCGTATTTCATCGCTTACGCCTAATAAATAATCAATTTCCAAAAGCGTACTGGGTGTTGTATTTTTACTCTTTGCCCTGGCGGCTTCAGCACGACGCATCAAGACACGTCCCCAGCGATCCGGTGCTGAATCCCCGATCGAACCGAAAATACTCATGCCTGGTTTTGTATGAAAAGCACCCTCTGTTAGATTTAAAGCAGGATCCAGCTCAAATTTTTCGGGATGTATTAGCCATTTTTTGTCGTACTCAAAAGAAGCTGTTTCCCGTACTCCACGCGCATGAAACCATAATTTTCCAACGGGAATATTTTCATCACCCAATAAAATTGAAACCAGAACTTCTTGAC
>JBJSZW010000141.1:0-3542 GCA_046090565.1 Gammaproteobacteria bacterium | reverse complement strand
TAAGCTTCTTAGAATAAAAAAATTCTGGATTAACACTGTTTTTATAAGACTCAAGAATCTTAATTGCTTTTTGAATTTCATTGTTTCTTTCATAAATTAATAATAATTTCTCAATAACCTCTGCTTTAAATGCTGTGTCTAATAATTTTTCATAATATTGGCAGGCTTTTTCAAATTGATTATTGGCGTAATACAAATCTGCTAAATTAGCAATCGCATTTGTATAGGCAGGGTTTAATTTTAAAGCTTCTAAAAAATAATTTTCTGCTAATTCAAAATTTTTACTTTGATACAAAACCCCCATGCCATTATAAACTTCTGGGACTTTAGGGTGTGTTTTTAGCAAAGCTTTAAAATATTGTTCGGATTCTTGGTATAAGCCCATTTGATAACTGATACTGGCTCTGAATATTAAGTAATCTAAATTCAGGGGATCTTTCTTAATGGCCTTATTTATTTGCTGATAGGCCAGGCTCGACTTACCAGCCCTAGCATATTCTATGGCCTTTGAAAAATTAAATGCATAAACTGGCGGTTTAATGGGTGTCGACATAATTTTTTATTATAGAAGTTTATTCGAGTTTGACATCTCAGTTGCATGACTTATAATGGGTTGGTATGGATAAGGAAGCTATTTTAAAAGAAAAAATTAGAGTAACACCGGATTCTGTTTTTGATCTGCGTGAACTGACTCAACTTTATTTGAATCAAAATAGGTTCGAAGAAGCCAAAAAACTGCTCGATCATACGATTGAAGCCTGTAAAATTCAAAAAGTACCCTATACTTTAGAACTTGGCAATCTAGGCACTTTGTCTACAGCAGAAAATGATTTCGATTCAGCTGAACGTTTTTATTTGGAAGCTTATGAATCCAATCAATCGTTTTTTCCAGCCATTAGTAATTTATTTAATCTTTATGTTATGAGAAATGAAGTTCCAAAACTTCAAGAATTCATCAGAAACATGAAAGTACACAAAGATATTGGGCTGGTTTTATTAGGTAATATTTTTAAACAAAACAATATGTTGGTTGAAGCCTATAGCGTCTATGTAGAAGCCATTGAAATTAATGCAGAAAATTATTCAGCCTATAACAATTTAGGTTTGCTTTGCTTTGATTTGAAAAAATATTCTGATGCAGAAGCTTTTTTTAAAAAGGGCATTCTTTTAGAACCATTAAATGATCGTGGTTATATTAATTTAGCATTATCCTATTTGAATTTAAATCAATTAAAAGAAGCGCAATACTACATGCTGCTTTATAAAACGCTAAAACCTAAAGATTTGGCTAGTGATTTTTATTATTGCAAAATAAAAATTTTATTAAAAGAATTGGCGGATGTAAAATATTTGTGTAAAAAAATTTTTTCTGAAAACGATTTATCCGATCCTAATATAAAAGAATTGTGGGAGCTTTACAATGCAGCCCTCTAAAAATCATTTATTGCTGCAGCAACTTCAAGAATTAGAGGAAAAAATCAAAATTGATTACTCCCCCGTTCATTTGTTCAATATGGCTTGTACACATCTTGAGCTTGGGAACCACACCAAGACTATTTATTGTATTAACGAATCATTAAAATTAAATCCTTCTAATGGAGATGCTTGGAACCTTTTAGGTAAAACTCATTACGAAATTGGTAATTTCGAAACGGCTATTGATTGTTGTAAAACAGCTATTTTAATCGATCCAGAAATTGCAGGTGTTTATAATAATTTAGGCATGTGCTATTTTGCAAAAAATGATCTGTTACGTTCTGTTTCGAATTATTTAATTGAGTTAATTAGGAGACCCCGTTCCATTGAAACAACTTTGAATTTGATTTACTACATGCAGTTTATTAACGAATTTGAACAAGCCAAATTGATTTCAGAAGATTTTTGGAACATACACCCCAAAGATAAATTCACAGAATTAGAGTCTTACATTTTAGGAAAGCTTTGGTTCTTCTACGAAGAAGAATGTAATTGGAAAAAATTACCCATGATTAAGGATATTGTTCGACAGTTTATAGAAAAAGAGTTTGCCTTGGGTTTGAACAGCATGCTGTCTCCTTTCGAGGCCATGTATTTTTATGAAGACAAAAAAAAATACCACGAAACTGCTATTAGCTTTTCAAGTACTTTCAAAGCTTTAAACAAAAAGCCTTTTTATGATAAAACAAAAAAAAATATCAGCCGAAAAAAAATTATTAACATTGGCTATATTTCTCCAGATTTTAATAATCATCCTGTTGGTTTTTTAACCGGTGATATGTTTAAATACCATGATAGGGATCGATTTAAAATACATCATTATTATTTGAAAAAAGCACGCGACAACATGACGGATACACATGAAAAATACAGTGATGTATTCAGAACCGTTGCGAACAATACCCATATTGAAATTGCTGATCTAATATACAAAGATGATATTGATATTTTAATTGATTTAAGCGGTTACACCGAATGCGCTCGTCCCCATGCCTTGGTATACCAACCGGCTCCCATTCAGGGTCATTTTTTAGGTTTTACAGGAACCATGGGGGCTGAATTCATACAATACCACTTAAGCCATGAATTAGCCATTCCTGAAGAATGGGCCGAATTTTACTCGGAAAAAATTGTTTATTTACCCGATACCATGATTGCTTGCCCAAAATTTGAAAAACCCAAAGTGCAAGTCACCCGAGCCATGTATGGTTTGCCTGAGGATGCTTTTGTATTTGGATGTTTATCGCGCTTATATAGGATTACGGAACAACATTTTGATATTTGGTTGAATATCTTAAAAGAAGTGCCCAATAGCGTACTGTGGCTTTCATCTAAATCTGAACAAACCAAGGATTTTGTTTTAGAAAATGCAGATTCTAAAGGCTTTTCAGAAAATCGATTTTTCTTTAAAGATTTTGGTATTGCCTTAAGTGATGATTGGCACCACACTTTAATGGATTTGTGGCTGGATGGTTTTCGTTTTACAGGAGGCACTGCCAGTGCCATTTGTATGGCCTCTGGGCAACCCCTATTAACCTGCCTAGGGGATACAGAACATTCCAGAACTGCAGCTGTTTATTTGAATGCCATGGGGGCTCAAGAATTAATCGCTTATTCACACCAAGAGTATCTTGAAAAAGCAATTTATTATGCGAAACACCCGGAAGAATTAAAAAGATTAAAAAATTTGTTACTAAAAAATGCTGCAAACAGTCCCTTGTTTGATCAAGAAAAATTCGTAGGGAATCTTGAAAAATCTTACGAAGCCATGATTTTAGATTATAGTAATAATACGATGAAAAATAAAATTCCCTTATGGATCAAATAAATTTAGATACCATTTACAGATGGATTTCTGAAGCACTGGAGGAAAGCCAGCATTGCTTGAAAGATCCTATTTCTGATTTTAAAGAATTGCCTGCGTTTTATAAAAAAGCAACCGAACTCATGGGGCAGGGTGAGCTTTTATCTTCCTACCAAAAGGAACATGAATGCCGATCCGGCTGCGCCAGTTGTTGTTATCAAAGCATTCCTGTGACTCCTTTGGAAGCGATTTTTATAGCAGA
>JBJSZW010000140.1:0-9505 GCA_046090565.1 Gammaproteobacteria bacterium | reverse complement strand
AAAAACTATAGATGCAATAGAGATATGTTTGAATAATAAAAACTCTAATATTAGATATGCTGCTGTTTTGGCGATAGCTCATATTTCAAGAACTCATGAAAAGTTACCGGAAAAAAAAATAATAGATCTTCTAAAAAAAGCATCTCAAGATGAAAGTGCGGGTGTTTCTTCGCAGGTTCAGATTGCTCTAGATGATATTAAAGTATATATGCCATCGTTATTTCTAAAGATAAATTTTCTGTATGATAAAAAATAAATGAACAATTTGAGACGGTTTGGAGAAAAAAATATTTTTTCAATAGAATATGTATTGTTAAAGAACCCATATTATGAACATGAATTCGGCTTACTTAGAGATTCCTGGGGTGAGCTTAAAATTTTTATTTCAGGGGAAGAATTACTCAGGTTTTCTAGAAATGGTGTTGAACAAAATTATACTTGGAATCTTATTTACGTTGTGGAATGGTTTTGTGAAAATTTAAAACATATTTTAACGATTGATAATTTTTTTTCTTCGACCGAAAATAAGAGTATCATTGAAGATATTGCTTTATTTCATGAAAATTATGACTTATATAATGATGAAATAAATGGTAAAGCATTTGATTGGGTTCAGAGGCGTGATTTATATTCAGCTAATAATGGTTCTTTTTTGCCAGTAGTATACATGTTGTCTATTTCTGATGATGAAATTAAAATTTCTTGGATTGATCCTGGATTGGTAGATTATGATATTTATTTTTTATCAAAAAAAGGATCTAAAAAAATAGAGAAAAAATATTTTGAACGAGTTATAAGAGAATTTTTAACTGATTTTCTGAATAACTTTCAAGATTCTTATCCAGATGAAGTCAATGAAAAACTTCAAATGCTTAATGGCTTATAAAGGTTTTGAATGTGAAGATTCATGATTTTTATATTGTTCGATCCAGTTTTCGCTAGCATGGGTGCTTTCCTAAAATCAAAATCAGGGCAAGAGGCGCAGTTTACTGGGCTACAGGCGGCTTTTGATGCCTACCAGCTGTTTGATACCCTGGCTTCGGGCAATTTTGTAGACAACATGCTGGCTCAATTGGCTACGGTTTCAATCGGCATTCAAAAAACAACAGTGGAACAGCATTTCACACAATTACTGCTTACGAAAGCTTACAGAATGAAAGCCATTCATCCAGTAAGTCGGGTAGTGCATCCACAGGGGGCAGCTTTGGTTACTCCAGCTCTTCTTCGGATAAAACATCGATCACAGAACAAACTGCAATTAAAGCCAATCAATTGTATCTGAACATATCAGTGCGGGCGTATATGCCGGCGAAGGCCAAGCTCATGCTATTTTAATGCCGGTTGCTACTAAAAAACAGCTGAAAATGGCGAAAAAAGTGTGGAAACGACCGGAAAGCTATATAATCATTAGCGCAAGCACAGTGATTAAAATAATATACAAGCAGGCATATTCAATTTTAACGGAATTCTTTACATTGTAATATTGTTCAAATTCAGGGCTCTGAGAATCATATTTCCATGCTCGAATTAATTGGGGGGCAGCGATAATTGCTATTACAACCAGCATAGGACTTGGTTGATAGAGCCAGGTCCCAATTAAAACAGGCACTCCTAAGAACCATATTTTAGGTGAAAGAATAGCGGTAATTCTGCCACCGTCTAATGGCATGATAGGAATTAAATTGAATAGGTTAATCATAAAGCCTGATTTTGCTAATGCTAACGAAAGGCCATTATGATTTTGATCTGACCCTAAAAAAACACATCATTACCCATAAGTAGCTAAATTAGCTATGCTTATCCATTTCAAGGAGAATGCGCTATGGAATGGGCAGCAGAAGAGGCGACACGATGGTGAGCCTGGGCCTACTGTTTTATGGGTAGGTTTGCAACGATTGCGAGATTTTATTTTTGCTCAACAAATCTATAAGCAGATTCAATGACTAATATTTATGGGTAATGATGTGGAAGACTGGGGCTAGATCAATTTTTAATGGAAGAGTATTGGTTTTCTTGTTATGAAAAAAATAATCTAGTTTTTAAAAAAATAGAATCTGCAGTAACGGTTATTGAATCGATGCTGCCTGTTATTAATTAGCCAGATTCTTCTTTAACTAAGAAGCAAACCTATACTTGAGGATTCGAGCCGAAACAAGCTTGAATGGCTGTAAGCTGAAAACGCCAGCCATGGATAAGCGCCTTATTTATTGCCTATCTGTTAAAAAGCAACGATAATATTCTTCAGACGAAATCTGACACTCTCTGGATAAAAATTAGATTTTAATTATAGTGATATATGTCAAAATATTCGCTCTGAATAAAGATTATATGCACTGTATATTTCTTATAGACTAGTGCGATTGCGATTAAAAAACAATCAAATACAATAATTTAATTAGGTCATTGTGATTCTAAGTCAAAAATGTTAAAATAGCAGCTACTTAAAAAATAAACTGATTTTAATTAAAATTTAAGCCTTTGGAAGTTTTGTCGTTGTGATGCAGGTTCACGTATTTAATAAACAAAGTCCCTCAGAAGATTTGCAAAACAAGCTTTTTGAATTTGAGAAAAGCTTTAGCTATCAGCTGAGCAAGCATAGGCATTTTTATATTGATCATAGCCCAGATTATTCAGCTTTTTATCGAGCCATGGGCGATGCCAATATTATTATCATTGAAAAAAATCAAAAAGTGATTGCTGTAATCTCTGCAGTGGTTCGTGAAATTGAAATAAACAATCAATTAGAAAAAATTGCTTATATTGGCGATCTTAAAATACAGGAAGAATACCGTCGTGGCCCTGTTTTATTTAGGCTTTTCCAGAAATTACAGTGTATTTTGAAAGATCTAAAATATGGCTATGCTGTGGTTGTAGAAGGAACAGAAGTGACTCCAGAACATTACACGGGACGTTTGGGAATTCCTGTTTTTTCAGAAACCAATAAAATTCAAGTGCTGCGTTTTAATTTACAAGATTCTAGGGCAGATTCATGCATTGAAATGCCTGAAATATTTGAAATGCCTAAGTTTTGTGATTTTGAATCTGGTTTTGAGATTTATCAAGAAATTTTAGGCAATCATCCCATGATGATAGCCAAAGCCAAGCCAGAAATTCGTTCATCAATTGCACCACAATGGATGCACCTAGAAAGTTTGGAAGGCAGAGCTTGCGGTATGTTAGATGATACCAGAAAAGCAGAACGCTGGTATGGCTTGGAAAATAGCAAAGAATTAAGATATGCCAATATTGGCTATTTTGTTTATCAAGATCCTAAAGCAGCTTTATCGCTCATCAAAAGCTTTATGCACGCGGCCAAAAATACGGGCTATGATGGTTTGTCTATCGCGCTTACAGAGGCTCAATTTTTGGAATTAAGCCCCTATTTGCAGCATCTAGATCATGAAAAACAAATGGCCACACTTTATGCCACGCATGGGCATTTTAAAAATCTGGCCATTAATGCCTCAGAAATCTAATTCAAACGCGATCTCAGCCTCGTGTGTTTTTTTAAATGCCGAAAATTTGTAGGGGCCGGTCTCTGTGCCGGCCCAAAGAAGATTTTATATAGGGCTGGCACGGAGACCAGCCCCTACAGGCTTGGTTATCGCGATCATTCTTCTTCCGGATAATAGCTCCGTTTTTTTTGTTTATATTTTTTCTGCATGTTTTTCATCTCAGAACGATCCGTAATTTGAACAGAAAACTTTATTTTTGTGCCCGATCGAAATACTTCAATAGCCGCTGTTTTACCAGGAATTAATTTAGCTACCAATTGTTGGGCAGATTCACCATTTTCAACAACAGCGTCGCCAATTTTAGTAATAATATCTCCCGGCAATAAACCTGCTTTATAAGCGGGACCGCTTTGAACCACAGAATGCACATAAACACCAATATTTTCTTTGAATTTTAAATTTTCTTTTACTTCTGGGCTCAATTCTTGTAGGCTAACCCCCAACCAGCCACGTGCTACTTTTTTTCCGGTTTTTAATTGTTCCATAATGTCTTTGGCAACATCAATAGGCACAGCAAAGCCAATGCCTTGGTAGCCACCGGATTGGCTAATAATAGCCGTGTTGATCCCAATTAAAGTACCATCCGTATCAATCAAAGCACCACCTGAATTACCAGGATTAATCGCTGCATCGGTTTGAATTAAATTCGATAAAATACCTAAGCTTTTATAAGAACGCTGAGGAGCACTCACAATGCCCTGGGTTACTGTTTGATCCAAACCAAAAGGGTTGCCAATGGCCAACACCACATCACCTGTTTTAAGTGTACTGGAATTACCCAAGGCAATACTGGGTAATTGATCCAGATCTATTTTTAAAACGGCCAAATCGGTTTCAGGATCACTGCCTATTATTTTGGCATCCGCTTTTCGGCCATCTGCCAGCGCAACAGAAATAGAATCGGCTTCTTTGATCACGTGATTATTGGTTAGCACATAGCCTTTTGAATCGACAATCACGCCCGAACCCAAACCCTGTTGCAATTCTTCTTGTAGGCCAGATTCCGGTTCCATACCAAAGCCAGATCCAGGGCCACCAAAACCAAAAAAATGTCGTAACATGGGATCTTGTAAAAGAGGATGAGTTTCTACAGGGATGATTTTAGAAGTTCGAATACTCACAACAGCGGGAGCTGCTTTTTGTACTGGGCTTGCATAAGAAATTCGTTCAGCCGAACAAATAGGCAAATAAAAAATAGCAAATAATAGCACTACAAATTTGCTTGTATTATTTTTAATAATCTTAATAATTTTAGAATTCATAGACAAAAACTCCGTTTGTAGTTAAAATATTGAGCTATATTACTCTATATATATACTATATATGTTCTAATTTTTGCAATTCGTTATTTTTATTAGTTTTAAAAATTTTATAGTTTTTTATTTTTACCTCAGGAGATTCAAATGTTTGGTTATACGTCTATTGTGCTTGTTGGTTTGGTTATTTTTGTTGCCTTTTTGGCCTTTAAACAGGTCCCTCAAGGCTTTGAATGGACAGTAGAACGTTTTGGCCGTTATACCCAAATTCTAAGACCTGGTTTGCATTTCATTATTCCCTTTGTGGATCGAATCGGATTTAAATTAAATGTCATGGAACAAGTATTGGGTATCCCTACCCAGGAGGTCATTAGTAAAGACAATGCCATGGTCAGCGTAGATGGCGTGGTGTTTTTTCAAGTTATTGATACCGCAAAAGCATCCTATGAAATTAATAATTTAGAATTTGCGATACGTAATTTAATAGTGACTAATATACGAACGGTTCTAGGCTCTTTAGATTTAGATGAAATGCTTTCCCGCCGTGATGTGATCAATACCAAATTACTTTCTGTCGTAGACGATGCCGCAACTTCCTGGGGCGTTAAAGTCAACCGTATTGAAATCAAAGACATTACGCCGCCTATGGATCTAGTCAATGCCATGGCCGCCCAAATGAAAGCCGAGCGTGAAAAAAGAGCCAGAATCCTAGAAGCCGAGGGTATTAAACAAGCCGCTATTTTAAAATCTGAAGGCGAAAAACGCTCCCGTGTCTTGTCTGCAGAGGCCGATCGAGAAGCCGCCTTTTTGGCATCCGAAGCCCGTGAAAGGGAAGCGCAAGCCGAGGCCAAAGCCACAGAAATGGTGTCTACCGCGATTGCCAAAGGCGATAGTAAGGCCATTAATTACTTTGTGGCGCAAAAATACATAGAGTCTTTCTCTAAACTGGCAGAAAGCAACAATAGCAAATTGGTCATGGTACCTTGGGAAGCCAATTCTGTTTTAGGTAGCTTGGCTGGTATCACGGAATTATTCAAAGATCTAAAAAAATAAGAAAATAATAGAATAAAAAACAAATTTTATTTTAGGGGAAAAATACATGATCACGCTTAATTTTTGGACTTGGTTTACCCTAGCGGGATGCTTGGCCATCATGGAAGTATTCACAGGCACTTTTGTATTGCTGTTTTTGGGAATTGCAGCCGCCCTAAATGGGGTTATCTTTTATTTTAACCCCATGGCAACTTGGCAGGTGCAACTTTTAAGCTATGCCATTTTAGGCGGAACCAGTTTATTGCTTTGGTTTTTTTATTTGAAAGAAAAATTTTTAAATAAACATGGCAATGCGGCAGGGGAAAAAATAAATAACAAAATGGCCCAATACTTAGGCCGGGTTTTTGTTTTAACCCAAGCCCTAGAAAACGGCTATGGCCAAATTAAAATCGGTGATGCTTATTGGAAAGTTCTATCGGATCAAGACGCTCCTGTGAATACCAAAGTGAAATTAATTAAAATCGAGGGAATGTCCTTTAAAGTCGATATTTTAACAAATGTATGAAGAAATTTTTTCGTGCCTTCTCAATCATTATCTTAAGACTTTACCAATTTTTGGTTTTAGAAGCACCCAAACTCAAATCAAAAAATTTCATACCTAAGCGGGAGGCAAATTTGTTTTCGGAATTGTGTAGCACAACGATGCCTAGGCCTTGATCGGGTATAAAGCCTACAAAATTGGTAAAGCCTTTGAGCCAGCCCCCATGGAAAACCAATTTGTGGTGTCGAAAATTTAAGATGCGCCAGCCCAGGCCATAATGAGCACTTTTAACGCAGTCCCGGTCTTTGCTGTACCAGCCCAGAACATCGGGGGTGCTCACTTCTGGGTGATGCAAACGAGCCAGCATGGAACGGGGTAAAAATTCAGGACATTCGCCTAGCTGGGCTTGAATAAACGTGGCCATGTCCCGGGCGGTAGAATTAATACCACCAGCTGCGGGTACGGTGTAATAGCCCTGGGAATATTGGGAAACAGGAATGAGGCCACCTTTTTTACCACGAACATGGGGATAGGCGCGGTTGGGATATTGCAATAAGCCAGCTAGGCTAGCTGTTGTATGCGTCATTCCTAAAGGGCGAGTTAAATAAATTTGTAGTGTGTTTTGAAAAGAATGATGAGCTGCTAGGCTGATGGCTTTTCCAACGAGTTCATAGCTTGCATTGTTGTATTCATAAGAATGTCCCAGGCTTTTTTTATTAGGCGTATTTTCTAAGGCGCTTTTAATTTTTGGCCAGGGTTGTAGTTGTTCTATGAGTTGATTAAAACCGGCCCGTCCAATACCGGTGGTATGGCTTAGGGCGTGCCTTAGGCGCATGGGATGGTAATAAGCAGCTTTACAAGCCTTTCTTTGTTTAGGGAATTTTGGGGAAAAATCCATGTATTGGTTGATTGGATCTTGTATTTTTAATAAGCCTTCTTTTTCTAGGCGCATGGCCAGGGTAGCTGCAATGGGTTTAGAAACGGAACCTAGTTGAAAGACCGTGTCTGGTGTAATCAAGGCTTGGGCTTGTTGAATATTGCGATGCCCATAGCCTTTTAAGAAAGCGACTTTGCCCTGTTGAATAATAGCAATGGCACAACCAGGAATTTTTCGTTTTTGGACTTCTTGTTTAACAAAGGCATCGATTTGATGAATGACTTCTTTTTCTGAGTGTTGAGTTGCCGCAACACTAGGGGTGCTGTAAAGCGTTAGGCTGATGAAGGCCATGAGGGTATTTTTTAAGCAATTCTCGATGCCGAACTTGTACATTATTAAAACTTTCCTTTAAATTTTCTTCAAGTTGGTTTACTAAATAAACAGAACGATGAATCCCGCCGGTACAGCCGCAGGCTATGGTTAAATAACTTCGATTTTCTGCTTCAAAAAAGGGAATCCAGGTTTTCAAGAATTTTAATATATCTCCCAGGTATTTTTGAACCATGCTTTGGGATTTTAAAAATTCAATAATAGGTTGATCTCGGCCTGTGAAATCTCTTAAATGGGGAACCCAGTAGGGATTGGGTAAAAAACGACAGTCAAAAATAAAATCAACATCCGCTGGCAAGCCATATTTAAATCCAAAGGATTGGACTAAAATGCTTAAACCAGAAGTTTGATGGCCTTTACCAAATCTTTCTCGTAGTAAATGTCCTAATTCATGGCTGTTTAGATTACTGGTATCGATCGTGAGATCAGCTAGATTTGCAATAGGAGCCAAAAGCAAATGCTCTTTTTTAATCGCTTCTAAAAGAGAATGTTCTGCATTACTGAGTGGGTGTTTGCGCCGAGTTTCACTAAAACGTTTCAGTAATACTTTTTCATGTGCATCAATGTAAATAGTTTCTAATTGTTCTAGGTGTTTTGTGGCTTTATTTAATATAATTTTGAATTGCGAAATATCTTTGGGTAAATTTCGAGCATCAATACCAACCGCTAATTTTTTATAGGTTTTATTGAGTTCTTCGATTAAATGGGGCAAGAGGCTGATGGGAAGATTATCCACACAATAAAATCCTAAATCTTCTAGAATTTTAAGAGCAATGCTCTTCCCAGAACCTGAGCGACCACTGACAATCACTAAATGCATCAAAATAAATAAGCTTTAATATTTAGTGATGATCTTGCAAACGCTCTTTGTAGGAAATAATTTGTTTTCTTAATTTTTCCCAAAGTAAATCAATGGAAGCATACATGTCTTTGTTAGCGGCTTCAGCAAAAACATCACCGCCTTTTGGTAATTTAACATGGGCCTTGGCTTTTTGTTCTAATTTTTCAATTTCCAAGGTAACATCAATACTGGTTATTTTATCGAAAACCTCTAATAATTTTTTGAGTTTTTCTTCAGTGTATTGATGAATGGCATCTGTGACATTGAAAGATTGATGACCCTTGATGTTGATTTTCATAAATGCTCCTTATGATCGTAAAGTATGTGTTTTTCTCAAATGAGAGGGTGGAATTTGTAGAGCTTCTCGGTACTTGGTTACTGTTCTTCGAGCAATCTTAATCCCTTGTTCTTGTAAGAGTTCAACAAGACGTTGATCGCTGAAAGGATAAGTTCTATTTTCTGTTTTGATTATTTTTTTAAGCAAAGCACGAATGGCAATGGATGATCTGTCGGAGTCTTTGTCTGATCCAACGTGTCCCGAAAAAAAGTATTTAAGTTCAAAAGTTCCCCTGGGAGTGAGCATGAATTTTTGGGTAGTGATTCTAGAAATAGTAGATTCATGAACGCCAAGAGAGAGCGCTACATCTTGCAAAAGCATGGGCCGCATCGCGGCTTCTCCCAATTCGAAAAAAGCGCTTTGTCTTTGAACAATTTCTTCTCCTACTTGCAATAACATATCATTTCGGTGTTGAATGCTTTTCATGAACCAGCGGGCTTCATTTAATTGTTCTTTTAATAATTGATTGGCTCTGGAATTATCTGATTTTCGAATTAAATCTGAATAATTACTAGAAATTCTTAATTTTGGCAAGGCACGGCTATTGAGATTAACTCGCCATTCTGAATTTTTTTTATACACGATTAAATCCGGATTGATATTATCACTGGGTTTGGTGTGGTACCAATCTAAGCCAGGTTTGGGATGAAGCTGTTTTAAAACATGAAGAGCGTTTAAAAAATCAGGTTCGGAGGCCTGCAGTTTCTGTTGTAATTTTTCATATTGTTGTTTAGCCAAAAGAGGCAAGTGAAAAC
>JBJSZW010000139.1:0-3058 GCA_046090565.1 Gammaproteobacteria bacterium | reverse complement strand
ATACTATTCCAGGTGGAAAGTTTGGGCTTTGGCTGGTTGCAGGTCTAGGTATTTTTAGTTGTATTGTGACTATACTGATTGGTCTTTTGAAACCTAACAATATAGTTATTGATTTAAGTCACACAGAATATGCTGTTATTTTATTCACAAGTATTCTGCTTTTTGCTTCTCCACCGTTTATTTATAATTTCTTGAGAAAAAATAAAATCTAAATTTTTAGGAAGTTTTATTCAAAGCTCCTTTTAGGGCGGCTGCAAAAGCAGATGCTTGTTCAGGAGCTGTTCGCGACCTGATATTAGTATGAGATCTCTGATTATTACTGTTGGTATTGGGGATATGTTTTTCTTCAAGGCGCAAACTTAAGCTGATTCTTTTTCGCTGGATGTCTAGATCAATCACTTTAACTTTTACAATATCCCCTGTTTTAATAATATCTCTAGGATTAGTAATAAATTGATTGGATAGTTCTGAAATATGAATCAGACCATCTTGATGCACGCCTAAATCCACAAAGGCACCAAAATTCGCGACATTGCTAACAACTCCTTCTAAAATCATCCCCGTTTTAAGATCAGCAATGCTATTGACCGAATCATTAAAATTGGCAGTTTTAAATTCAGGCCTGGGATCCCTTCCTGGTTTCTCCAATTCTTTGATAATATCTGTAATGGTTGGGATACCAAATTTTTCATCCGTATAATCACCAGGTTGAATGCTTTGCAAAAAAGCTTTATTTCCTATGACTTCTTTGATGCTTTTACCGTGTTTATTAAGTATTTTTTCAACAACAGGATAAGATTCTGGATGAACGCCAGAAGCATCTAATGGGTTATCTCCACTGATAATTCGTAAAAAGCCAGCTGCTTGCTCAAAAGCTTTGGGTCCTAGTCTAGATACTTGCATTAAATCTTGTCTTGTTTTAAAACCTCCATTTTGATCCCTGAATTCAACTATATTCTTAGCAATAGAAGCATTTAAACCGCAAATTCTAGACAATAAGGGGGCGGAAGCCGTATTGGCATCGACACCCACACTGTTCACACAGTCTTCTATCACGGCATCTAGAGATTGGGATAATTTGACTTGGCTTACATCATGCTGATATTGCCCTACCCCGATTGATTTAGGATCAATTTTAACCAATTCAGCCAGAGGATCTTGTAAGCGTCTGGCAATAGACACGGCGCCACGAATACTTACATCTAAATTTGGAAATTCTTTTGCTGCTAATTCTGACGCTGAGTAAACAGAGGCACCAGCTTCAGAGACTATTAATTTACTAAGTTTCAGTTGAGGGTGTTTTTTTATCAATTGGTTAACTAAAGCATCTGTTTCACGAGATGCCGTACCGTTACCAATACTAACTAAATCGACTTTAAATATTTCACAAAGTTTTGCTAAAATTTTAATAGACTCTTCCCATTCATCGCGTGGAGCGTGTGGATAAATGGTTCCTTCTTGAAGCAATTTACCCGTAGCATCAATGATAGCTAGTTTTACGCCGGTTCTTAGGCCTGGATCTAAACCTAATATAACTTTAGGGCCTGCTGGTGCGCTCATCAGTAAATCTCTTAAATTCATGGCAAAAACAGAAATAGCCTGCTCATCTGCCTTTTCTTTTACATTATTCATGAGCTCGGATTCTAGATGGGTAAAAATCTTAATTTTCCAAGCCCATCGAGCTGTTTCTTGCAGCCAAGCATCTGCTGGTCTATTTAAATTTTGGATACCAAAAAACATGGCGACTTGCTGTTCATAATTTTGGTGATTGCAAACAATATTGATTTTTAAAAAATCTTCATTTCTACCACGTAATACCGCTAATAAGCGATGAGAAGGTATTTTTTGAATAGATTCCTCGTATTCGAAATAATCCTGAAATTTTTGAGCTTCTTCTTTTTTTTCTTCAATAACTTTGCTGGAAAGTTTGGCTTCTAAATTCAAATCTTTCCTTAATTTTCCTAAGAGTTCTGCATTTTCCGAAAAATGTTCCATCAAGATGAAACGTGCTCCCTCTAGAGCAGCTTTTGTATCATTGATTTGATGTTCTGGGTTTAAATAAGCATTTGCTGCTGTATTTGGGTCTAACATTGGGTTTTGCAATAATTCAAAAGCCAATGGTTCTAAACCCGCTTCTTTTGCAATTTGACCCTTGGTGCGTCGTTTCGGTTTATAGGGGAGGTACAGATCTTCCAAGCGTGCTTTGGAGTCTGTGTTTTGTAGTTCTGTCAATAATTCTTGGCTTAATTTACCCTGCTCTTCGATGCTTTTAATAATAGTTGCTCGACGATCCTCTAATTCTCTTAAGTAAGTAAGCCTTTCAACTAAATTTCGAAGCTGGGTATCGCTCAAGCCACCGGTTACTTCTTTTCGGTATCTTGAAATAAATGGAACTGTGTCACCAGCATCTAATAATTGAATCGCTGCCATCACCTGAGAAGCTCGAACCTCTAGTTCAGCCGCAATTGTTTTGGCAATTTTAACAGCTAACTCGCTGGGTTCAATCATAGCTTTAGATTTAGACATGAAGTATCCTGTAACATAGACATGAAGAATTAAATTAGAGATTTTAGCCTTTAAACCTAGAGCAAGTTTTCGAGCTCTCCAGAGGTGTGCATGGCATGGAGATCGTCCCATCCTCCGATATGAAGCCCCCCTATAAAAATTTGGGGCACTGTTTTTCGGCCATTGGATTGAGCCAACATTTGCTGCTGCAACACTGTATCTTGCGTGATATCTATTTCCCGATAGCTCAAGCTTTTGCTCTTAAAAAAATCCTTGGCACGGGTGCAATAGGGGCAATAATCTTTTGTATAGATTAAGATATCTTTCTGTAAATTTGTCATACTGGCTATTATACAATGTTAGCTGTATTTAGGCAAAGAGATTGTGAATTTCGTACCTAGTCCTGGGGTGCTTTCTACCGAAATGCGGCGCAGTGCTCCATCTGTAACCGCTTGCTCCGGCAAAGGTTCAGATGGAGGTGAAGCGCCGCGTCTAATATTAATCCCTAACATTTTAATATAAAAAATTTCATTTTTCAGGACTGGCTTGTTGT
>JBJSZW010000138.1:0-2644 GCA_046090565.1 Gammaproteobacteria bacterium | reverse complement strand
ATTTCTTCTGCAGCAAAATAATGTTTGGCACATCTGGTCCCAGCGGGACCAGCTATCGGTAGAAATTTTCAGATTACAACACAAAAAGTCCCGTAGGGACGAAATACCGGATATAATATTCCGTCCCTATGGGACTCAATAATCTTTATGATGATCATTACCTAATCGGATAGGAGGCGGTGATTAGCCGCCGTCCCTCCACACCACCGGACGTACGTTCTATCGTATCACGGCGGTTTCTCCTAGATTTTCAACATAGCAAATTGGTTGGTGAGTGACCGGAATCCGATTTGGTCAAAGTATTTCAGACCCATGTATTTGTTGGCAGCCTTCGTTCCCGATAATCGCCACCAGCTTTTGTTATACCAGGCTATCCAGCCTTCACCTCTCGTTGCACCCAGATTCATTAGGAATTTGAAGATCGCAAAGGTCCCTCCCTTTTGTTTAAGGATGTAGGTCCGAAGTTTTCTTCGTATCCATGAGTCCATATCTCTCAAAGGTAGGTGTGTGTTGGCTAGTCTGTAGTAGTTTATCCAACCCCTAGTTACCCTATTGAGTTCTGTCATCAATGCCTCTGTGCTGATTCCTCTGTTGCGTCTGGTAATTTCTCGGATTCTGTCCTTGAAGCGGGCAATACTCTTATCTGCGATTCGGATTTTCCCGTTTTCCATGATTGTATAGCCGAGGAATTTACATTTCTCGCACTTGCGTACTCCGCTTTTCTCACGGTTTACTCTCAGCTTGAGTTTCCCTTCTATAAATCTTGTGATGGATTCCATCACCCGCAGGCCTGCCGCCTCACTGCGAACATAGATGTTGCAGTCATCTGCATACCGGCAGAACTTGTGGCCCCTTGCCTCCAGCTCTTTATCAAGTTCGTCCAAAACGATATTTGACAAAAGTGGCGACAATGGACCCCCTTGTGGTGTGCCTGCTATGCGCTGGGTGACCAAACCATCTTTCATCATACCCGATTTCAGGTATTTGTGGATGAGCTTTAAGGTGGTTTTGTCCCCGATTCCTTTGTAGAGACGATGCATCAGTCGGTCATGGTTGATCGTGTCGAAGAAATTGCTCAGGTCAATATCCACTACCCAAGTGTATCCCTCAGAAACGAATTCACTGGCTTTGGTTACTGCCTGCAATGCGTTTCTCGACGGCCGGAATCCGTAGCTGTTCTCCGAGAATTGCTCTTCATACAGTGGACTGAGCTTCTGGTGAATCGCCTGTTGTATCAGTCGGTCTATAACAGTGGGAATGCCCAATATTCGGGTTCCACCATTTGACTTCGGAATTTCAACCTGACGAACCTCCATTGGCTCATATTCCCCTGATAATAGCTGTCTTCTCAGTTCTGGTAGATTCCCTCGCAACCATTCCTTTAACTCTTTCGTCTCCATACCATCTACTCCACTGCTCCCTCCGTTGCCAATTACCTGTCGGTAGGATTTTGTCAGATTTTCGTAGCTGACTATTTCCTCCATCCATTTGCTTGTCAAGGCTCGTCTCCTTTCTAACATAGAAATCAAATCTGCTCCCTTCCTTCCTCCAGCTTCATTTCTGATGTTACCGTTCGGAGAAGGGATTGACGTCTCTTTTGAACTGGTAAAGTCCAGTGCCAATTGAGTTCCGTCGGTCTTTCTCTGCTTCATTTGATTTTACCTGTTCTAAATGACTGCTCCTTGCTCTAAAAGATTCGGGCCTTCGTCCCGATGGTTATCGGGACTACTATGCCCTCTGCTGACTTCTCAATCATCGCTGACTGAGATCTCCCATGGTAAGGATAAACGCTTTCCTGCAGTGGCCGCCAGATTTACTCCCCAGGTTTCTGTATGACTATCGGGCTTCTCGAACTCGGGCTCGATTACCCACCTGACGAGCCTTGTATCTGATTTCTGTGCGTCGGCTCCGCATTTCACCTGTGGCTTCCTTCAGATTCCCAATCGCTCGGGACACCCTTGCCTTCGGTTCTCAAATTCCGGTCATCCGGCTTCTTAAGGACTAGATTCTCGCTTGAATCGCACCTTAGCGTTTATCCATGCATGGCGCACCCAATATTTTGTCCCCAAAGGGACAAAATCAATCCTGCCAAACATTGATTGGCTAGAAAATTCAGGAAAAGGCTTTTTGGACAGCCCCTGGTAGAAAGCCATCAGAATATGGAAGGGCGAATCTGCCATAGAAATCTGCTCAATAGCACCTTTTCAGGAGAAATCAAGGTTCAGCAATTCAACCCTATTCAACATGGGCTTTCCGATCTGATAAGTGGTAAGCAAGGTTTAACCCATTTTATGCATTAGGACTGGAACTTTTTGATTTTCAACTCTTTCGTTTTTCCCTCAGAGAAACTACGGAAGAGGCCACAAGAAAAAGAAAATAAAAAAGTTGACGCTCGTTTTTTATTTCCAATGCATAAAATGGGTTTATGATGATCATTACCTACCAATATCTTGTCCCCAAAGGGACAAAATCAATCCTGCCAAACATTGATTGGCTAGAAAATTCTGGAAAAGGCTTTTTGGACAGCCCCTGGTAGAAAGCCATCAGAATATGGAAGGGCGAATCTGCCATGGAAATTTAAATCAATGAGTATATGATATAATAAAACTGACCAGGAACACACTTCATATGAATAAGATGACAA
>JBJSZW010000137.1:0-8436 GCA_046090565.1 Gammaproteobacteria bacterium | reverse complement strand
TGACGCTAAAAGTTGCTTTAAAAAAAGCTCGTTCTGCTACCAAATTACGTTTAGGGTTTTGGAGGTTTAAATATTGCTTATCAAACCAATACCCCAGAAATGCGCCCAACAAAATTCCAAAGCCGCTTCTGAATAACAAATAGCCAAAAAAGCCTCCTAAAATTGTTCCCATGAATCACCTCTAACCAGTGGAAAAGCCAAAACTTCCTGTAATGAAGACAAACCTAAAGATAGCATCAAGATGCGATCCAAACCCAAAGCAACACCTGAACAAGCGGGTAAACCTTTTTGCAAAGCCCCTAACAATCTTTCGTCTTTCGGAATCATTGGTTTTCCAGTACCCAAACGTTTTTTATTGTCTCTATCAAATCTTAAAGCTTGTTCTTGGGCATTTTGTAATTCATGATAGCCATTGCCTAATTCTAGGCCTTTATAAAAAACCTCAAAGCGTTCAGCAACACCCTGAGCATTAATTTTAGACAATGCGGCCTGGGAAGCTGGAAATCCCCAAACACAAACCGGGCATTCCAAACCCAAATAGGGTTGAATGGTTGTAGAGAACAAATAATCCAGCCAGATATCCTTGTCTGCCTCTAAGTGAGGATCTGATTCAATCCACGCAGTATCTAGCCCTAATTGCTTAGCCTTAGCTCCTAGCACTTCAAGTTCTACTTGATGCGGATCAATGGCATGGGTTTCTAAAAATAAGGCCGCATAGTTTAAATAGCTTAATCTGTGATTGGTTCTTTGGACCTTAGTTTTTTTGAAATTAAAAATTTCTGTTAAAAATTCCAAAACCTCCTGCATTAAATCTTCTAGTTTAAATCCGATACGGTACCATTCTAAAATACTAAATTCTGGATTATGCCTAGTGCCACTTTCACCCGCTCGAAAAGCTTTGCAAATTTGATAAATGGATCCCGTTCCAAAAGCCAAGAGGCGTTTCATGGCAAATTCAGGAGAAGTCTGCAAATACAGCTTGCCCTGTTTATATTTAGGATTGTATTTCGCAGTAGACGCGCTGAGAAAAACAGCTGATTCATGTATTTCAACGCTTCTAATATGGGGATCTGTGGTGCTTGAAAAATCCAATAGCGGCGTTTCTACTTCTAGAATATCCCGCACATGGAAAAAATCACGAATCCGCCTTAAAAAATCTGCTCTGGCTCGCAAGGTCTCTAGACTTGCCGAAGACTGCCATTTTAGCATGATTGAAGAATCACTATTCTTTCACGCGCGATACATAGTCACCCGTTCGCGTATCTACCTTGATTAATTCATCGATTTGAACAAACAAGGGCACTTTAACCACAGCGCCAGTTTCCAAAGTCGCAGGCTTGGTACCACCACCAGAGGTATCGCCTTTTAAGCCAGGATCGGTATCTGTAATCTTCAAAACAACAAAATTCGGAGGACTAATGGATATAGGCGTTTCATTCCACAAAACAGCGATACAGAGATCTTGATCTTTCAACCATTTCACTGCATCTGCAACAATGCTTTTATCCAATTCATACTGTTCATAAGTTTCAGGCGCCATGAAATGCCAGCGTTCACCGTCGTTGTACAAATATTGTACATCTTTTTCCACCACATCAGCTGCTTCAATGGTTTCACCAGATTTCATGGTTCTTTCCAAAATTCGGCCCGTCTTTAAATTTCTAAATTTAACGCGGTTAAAAGCATGGCCTTTACCGGGCTTTACGAATTCATTTTCTAAAATAGAATAGGGTTCCGCGTCAATGATTACTTTCAGACCGGACTTAAATTCATTTGTACTGTAGGTCGACATATTTAAAATTCACCTCATTGAAAAAAAGAAAACATTATAATACTATGTTTCACTTCACTTTCACAGAATAGATGTTTTCAATGCAAGAACTTTGGCAAATTCAGCTACAAGAGGCTTTTAAAAAGCCCCACGATCTCCTCGATTACCTAGGCCTAAATGCTCAGAATTACCCCTATCAGGGGCCCTCACAGCCCTGGAATCAAAATTTCAAAACCTTGGTCCCTAGAATTTTTGCAGATAAAATGCAGGCTGGCAACCCGCTGGATCCGCTTTTAAGGCAAGTCCTGCCCCTGCCCGATGAAGATTTAGATCCCCCTCATCTGCAATTAAGCCCAAATCCCCTTACAGAATCTCAATTCAACCCAGTCCCTGGCATTCTACACAAATACGCCCATCGAGCTTTAGTGATTATAACAGGGGCCTGTGCCGTACATTGCCGTTATTGTTTCAGAAAAACCTTTCCCTATGCACAGGAACAATGGTCTAAAAATGCCCAAGGGGTATTAGAATACATCAGAAATAATACCGAACTTAAAGAAATTATTTTAAGCGGTGGCGATCCTTTAAGTTTAAGAACGGAGACCCTGGCTGCTATTTTAGAACCCATCGCGGCAATCCCTCATGTAGGAACCATTCGGTTCCATACCCGCTTTCCCATTGTTATTCCCAGCCGTTTAAATCAAAACTTACTGGCCTTGTTTCAAAATTTACAAGCCACACGCCCGGACTTAAAGTTTGTGATGGTCTTACACAGCAACCATGCCCAAGAGCTTTGTTCCGAACTCAAAAATAATATTTTGAATTTCAAACAACGCACAAATCTTACTTTTTTAAATCAAAGCGTCTTACTAAAAAGCATTAATAACCATGCAGATACCTTAATTGCCTTAAGTGAAAAATTATTTGAAACAAGCATTTTACCCTATTACTTACACATGCCAGATTCTATCATTGGAACAGCCCACTTTCAGGTGACAGACACAGAGGCACTGGAATTAATGCAAGCCCTACGCGCAGCACTGCCCGGTTATCTGGTTCCTAAATTGGTTCGAGAATTACCGGGACAGGCTTCTAAATATCCCTTAGTCTAAAGAATACCAAATTTTCTAAGTTCGGTTTTCAACAGGTTAGTCTGTGCTTTCAAACAAAATTCCTCATCAATGGGAACCCTGTCTTCATTTTCATCGCGGCCTGTCTCTTTTTTCAAAATCGGAATACCTAATTTTTGAATCTTTTCTTCACTCGTCACAGGTTTGCCATCTATCATTAAGCTATTGTAGCTTTGCTGTAAGCTTTCTAGCTCTGAATGCAATTCTGTTATTCGCTTTTCTTTCTGAGCTTTTTGGCTTAAATGATACAAAGGTGAAAAAACGGGTAGATGATTCAAATCCGAGCCCCCTCGCTGCTCTGTTTTTTCTGTCTTTGAGTCACTATCTGCCCAAGGATTTTCATCTCCCAGATGCGCAACCTCATCCCGTGATACGCTTCTAGAAGCTGAATCTGTAAAGCCTAACATAGGCCCAGCAATGAATCTTCTTTTTTCTTTTTCTTTTTCATTCATCTGTACATCCTCTTAAATATGATTATGATTATTTTTTAACTACTTTAGACATTTAACTAAACATAGGACAAAATAAAAATAAAAACAGAATCTGAAATTAATTTTTTACCCTACATCGGTCATTCTATCGCCTTTTTTTAAAAAAGCAATGTTTTCTCTCTCGGCCATATTATTGTAATATGGAGGAATACTTCTATAAACTTTATTAAAAACAGCAGGCAGATTAAATACCATGATCTTTAAAGAAATTGAAGCCCAGGCCCAAGATTATTGGAGGCAAAACCAAAGCTTTAAAACCATTGAAAACAGCGAAAAACCTAAGTATTACTGCCTGTCTATGTTCCCCTACCCCAGTGGTGGGGTACACATGGGACATGTTCGAAATTATACCATTGGGGATGTGATCAGCCGTTTTCAACGCATGCAAGGTAAAAATGTACTCCAACCCATTGGTTGGGATGCTTTTGGCTTACCTGCGGAAAATGCTGCGATCAAACACCAGGTGCCCCCTGCCGCATGGACTTACCAAAACATCAGCAAAATGAAAACCCAATTACAAAAATTGGGCCTGGCCTATGATTGGGACAGGGAAATCACGACCTGCAAACCCGAATACTACAAATGGGAGCAATGGCTCTTTATTCAGCTGTATAAGAAAGGTCTGGTGTATAAGAAAAATTCCATTGTAAACTGGGATCCTGTGGATCAAACCGTCTTGGCCAATGAGCAGGTGATCAATGGGCGTGGCTGGCGATCCGATGCCCTCATAGAACGCAAAGAAATTCCCCAATGGTTCTTTAAGATCACGGCCTATGCCGAAGAATTATTAGCTGATTTGAATAAGCTACCTGGCTGGCCCGAACAGGTAAAAACCATGCAATATCACTGGATTGGAAAGTCCAAGGGCTCTGTGATTTTTTTTGATGTCCCCCAAAAACAGCGCTTAGAAGTTTTCACCACGCGGGCAGATACCCTTTTTGGAGTGACCTATCTGGCAATTGCACCTGAACATGCATTGGCCCAAGAAGCGGCTCAAAGTAATCCTAAAATTCAAGCCTTTATCCGCGCCTGTTCCCACAAAAGTGTGGCCGAAGCCGAAAGAGCCCGTGAAGAAAAAATAGGTATTTTCTCAGGCCTCTATGCCCTGCACCCCCTAAGCCAGGAACAAATTCCCATTTGGATTGCCAATTATGTCTTGATTGATTACGGCAGCGGTGCGGTGATGGGCGTTCCAGCACATGATGAACGCGATTGGGAATTTTCAAACCAATACCAAATTCCCAAAAAACAAGTGATTCAAGCTCCTAGCCAAAGCAGTGATCTTAAAAAATCGGCTGATACCAGCTTGGGCCTATTGATTAATTCTGGGGATTTCTCCGGACAATCCTCTGAAGCAGCCCTAGAAAGCATTCCGGCCCTGCTTGAAAAGCAAAATGCCGGCTATTTAAAAATTCAATACCGCCTAAGGGACTGGGGTATTTCCAGACAAAGGTACTGGGGAGCCCCCATTCCCATGATTGAATGCCCTGATTGCGGTACAGTACCCGTGTCAGAACAAGATCTGCCTGTTGTTTTACCAGAATCCGTGCGTTTTGATGGCGTGAAATCGCCCATAAAAAGCGATCCAGCTTTTTATGAAACCACTTGCCCCCTCTGCCAAAAGCCCGCCAAACGGGAAACCGATACTTTTGATACTTTTATGGAATCTTCCTGGTACTATGCGCGTTTTGCCTGCCCAGATCAAGATCAAAAAATCTTTGATGAACGCACGAATTATTGGCTCCCAGTGGATCAATACATCGGTGGCATTGAACATGCCATTCTGCATTTGCTCTACAGTCGATTTTTTCACAAAGCCATGCGCGATTTGGGATTATTAAACAGCGATGAACCTTTTAAAAATTTGCTCACCCAAGGCATGGTTTTAAAAGACGGCTCTAAAATGTCTAAATCCAAAGGCAATACCGTGGATCCACAATCCCTGATTGACCAATACGGAGCCGACACCCTGCGCTTGTTTACGATGTTTGCAGCCCCACCAGAACAATCTTTAGAATGGTCCGCAGCTGGTGTTGAAGGCTCTTTTCGGTTCTTAAAACGCTTCTTGCATTTTGCAAGCAGTTTTATACAGGAAGAAGCCACTTTAATTCAAGAAAATACCTATGCGGGGCATTTAGATTACTTAAATAACATCCATGCTGAAAAACTTAATGCACAGCAAAAAAACATGCGTTTTAAAATCAATGAAACCATTTCAAAAATTACAGATGATTACGAGCGTCGCCATGCTTTTAATACAGCTGTCGCAGCCCTCATGGAATTATTGAATGCCTTACAAGATTTTAAAACTCAAAGCCAAGATCAAAATTCTAAAATCATTTTATTAGAAGGTATAGCAGCCAGTATCTTGCTTTTATCGCCTATTGCGCCACATCTTTGTCATGTGCTTTGGGATCAAATTCAAGTGGGTTCCTCAGCCGTTATTGATCAACCCTGGCCTAAGGCTCAGGGCATTACCTTAGAACAAGATTCTGTTGAAATAGTCGTGCAAATCAATGGAAAACTCCGTGGAAAAATAGAAGTTGCCACCAATGCCAGTTCCGAGCAAGCCCAGGCCATTGCCAAAAGCGATGCTCAAATTCAACGTCACCTAGAACTTCACACCATTAAAAAGGCCATTTATGTTCCTAAAAAATTACTTAACTTTGTGCTATAAGCGCAAAAAAACGTCTTGTTTTTTAACAAACCTGGGCTTGGCAAGTTTAATAAGCTTGTTAAGCTTGATTAGCTTAATTACCTTGACTGCCTGTGGCTTTCAGATGCGTGGCGCTTTTAAATTTCCAGCATCCATATCGCAGCTTTACTTCAGCCCCTACCAGGCCCAAGATCCCTTGCAACAAAATATCCGCCGTTGGTTGCAGGCCCAACAGATTCGGCTACAGGCTTTTCAGCCAGAGTTCAAGCAAGATCTGGCATTCATTCCCCACCTGGAAATATTGGAAAAAAACTTTGAAGAAAAATCTCTGGCTATTAATGCCCAGGGACAAAACCTTCGCAGTCTTTTGGAATTAAATATCAAGTACAAGCTTTCTTATAAAAAAACAAGCTTCGAAAATAAAATTAGCTTGGCTCGAGAGTTCACCCAACAACCCAATGCTATTTTGGTCAATAATACGGAAAAAACTAGTATTGAAAATCAACTTTGGCAGGATGCTGCTACCCAGCTATTGAATCAAATTGGCATTTATTTAAGTTCAGACCATGCTGATTGAAGCACAGGCTTTAAGTCTTCAGGCAAAAAACCAAAATTTTCTTAGCTCTGGTGGTATTTATTGGATTTTAAGTGGCGATGAATTTTGGTTTCATGAATCAAAATTTTTAATACGAAAACACTTGGCTAAATTAGGTTATTCCAAATTAGAACAAGCAGAGAATCTAGATTTATTTTCAGAAAAAAATTTCCAAGAAGTTCAACTCTCCGGAAAAACTTTAAGTGCCAATGCTTCTTTTCCAAAACCAAGGCCCGATTTTGCCTTGCTTATTTTAAGTCCAGGTCTTAATTTTAATCTTATTAAAACATCCAAACATGGCTTTGTTCAGCAGTATTTTGAACAAATTTGCTTTATTTTACCGAAGCGTTTACAGGCCTACCAATACAACAACTGGGCTCAGGCCTATATTCGAAATCAAGGTTTAAATTTTGAAAAAGAAGCCTTAAAGCTTCTCATCAACCAAAGTTTGAATAACCCCCTGGCTTTGAAACAAGCCTGCTTTAGGGCTCAAAATTCAACTGGCTTGAATAATCTATTAAATACCCAACAAGTTTTAGAATTGCTTGATTTTAGCGGTAAGTACAATCAATTTGACTGGCTGCAGGCCATTGGCCATAATGATCTTAAGCAGGCCCTCAATATTCTACTCGAGCTCAAGAAGCAAAATTATGAGCCGATAACCCTTGTATGGAATCTAGCGAAGGAGCTACAATCCCTGTTAGAAATTAAATGTAATACCACAGATCCTACCTTTAAAAAAATTAATTTTCAAATCCTCGCTTTGTCTGTCCCTCAAATTTTAGACTTAATCCAAACATTGCCCCTTTTAGATGCCGCCACCAAGGGCTTGTCTCGGCTGCCCATTTGGGTTATCTTGCAGGCTATGACTTTATTTTTAGCTTCTAAACCTGCTTATTCTAGCTTATTTAGTTCTTTATTTGGCTTACACCCGGAGGAAACATGCAAAATTTAGACGTCCAAGTCCTTGTTAAGGCTTTAGACGATATGAAAGCAGAAAATATATCCACGCTGGATGTGCGTCAGCATGCCAGTATCATGGATTATTTGATTATTGCCTGCGGTACTTCAAGCAAGCATGTGCAGTCTTTGGCCAACTTACTCTTAGAAAAAGCCAAAGATTTGAAAATTAAGCCTCTAGGCATAGAAGGCGCCGCCTATGGGGAATGGATTTTGGTGGATTTAGGGGATATCGTCGTTCATTTGATGCTGGAAGAAACCCGGGACTTTTACAATCTTGAGAAACTCTGGCACATTGAAGCTGCAGCCTAATGCTATAAATGCAACTAGAAATCATCAGCATGCACAGCAAATTACCCGCTTGGATTCAATCAGGTCTTTCTGAATATTTAAACCGCATTCCTAACCATTTTTGCCAGATCAATTTTAAAACTTTAAGCCTACAAAAAACAGAATCTGATTTTCTCAAACTGGTTTCACCCCAAAGCTTAATGATTATTCTAGACAGCCGTGGTAAAAATTGGAGCACACTTGAGCTTAAAAAGAATTTTGAAAGCTGGCAACAAAGGGCTCCCAAAATAAGCCTTTTAATTGGTGGACCCAATGGCTTTTCTGAAGATTTTTTGAAACAAGGCCAGGAGATCTGGTCTTTGTCCAACCTAATATTTCCCCATGCCCTGGTACAAATCATGCTGCTGGAACAGCTTTACCGAGTTTACAGCATGATCCACAATCATCCCTACCACCGTGCCTAGTCTTGTATAGTTTGTATTTTTTATGTACAATAGTAAGCATTATGAAAATATCTATTTAAGCTTTGAAATAAAGCCCGT
>JBJSZW010000136.1:0-7812 GCA_046090565.1 Gammaproteobacteria bacterium | reverse complement strand
CGTCAGCTTACTTCTGGAAGAACGCAGTTGTTTGTTAATAGCGCGATAAAGTTCGCTGATTCTTGATGCACCATGTAAATCTTTGAATATTTTTTGATGCCCGTTATAAATTGCATCGATTTCTTTTGAAGTTATTTTTTCTATAAATTCTTTGCTAGAGTCTTGTATTTGATGAAGAAGATGTGTTTTTTCATCCCGTTCTTTTTTTAAAACAGCGTTTTCATCTTCCATTTTTTGCGTTTCTAGGACCTTTTTTCGTCTCATAATAGAACAGATTTCTTCAATACGTTCTATTAAATCTTTAGCATTGCTTGTGAATAAAGTATCAAGCCCTGAATTGTGTCGGCTATGACTGTCAGTTTTTCTATGAAGTTTTCCTTTAGGGAGCAGAGCAGCGCTGTTAGGTTCTGTCGCTGCGGCCTGTGTTTGTTTGCTTAAGTTGCTAACAATTTGTTTTAAGCGTTCATGCAATCTAAAATAGTATTCCTGTAGGGCATGAAGCTCTAATGTTTCAAGTTGCTCTGTACCCAATAAATCAAAGTTGAGACTGAAAGCATTTGGACTAGAGGACTCGGACTTTTCTTCAGGGACTCGAGAGTGATTAATTTGAATGTGTAGTTTTTTATCTTGTGGCATGTTTACCCCCTGGTCTGGCTGTGTTAATATCGGCTAATGCTAGAAAAGCCTTCCCTTAGAGAAATATTTCAAGCAAATGTTCCCCATTCCCTTTCAGATTGAAAATAAAATTTAGGAGCATGCGCAATGTTTGTAGGTAGTTTAGTGGCCTTGGTAACGCCCATGAAGGCCGATGGAGCCATTGATGAAAATGCCTTAAGGCATTTGGTGGATATTCATATCACCAAACAGACGGATGCTTTGGTCGTGAATGGGACGACGGGTGAGTCTGCAACCTTGAGTTTTGAAGAGCAGTTGGAGGTTCTAAGGATAGTCATCGATGAAGCCTGTGGCCGTTTGCCGATAATAGCCGGAACAGGGTCCAATGCTACACAAGAGGCTATTTTAAAAACACAAAGGGCTTTGTCCTTAGGCGCAGATGCTTGTTTGGTAGTCAGCCCTTACTACAACCGTCCAACCCAAGAAGGTTTGTTTCAACATTATCAAGCCATTGCTCAAGCAGTGGATATTCCCCTGATACTTTATAATGTTCCCAGTCGAACGGGAGTGGATTTATTGCCAGAAACGGTTATTCGACTCAGCCGTGTGCCGGGCATACTAGGTATAAAAGAGTGTGCTCCGGACGCTCTTTTAAGAATAAAACGCTTTACAAGCGAATGCATGGAGGGCTTTTCTGTTTATGCTGGTAACGATGAACAGGGCTTAGAAGCATTAAGGGTTGGGGCCCAAGGTATTATTTCTGTGGTTGCGAATGTTGTTCCAGAGGCTGTAAAAGAATATGTGAGTTGTGCTTTGTCCCAAGATTTTTATAAAGCTGCGGAGCGTTTTAAGCAATTAGAGCCTTTGATCCGCGCTTTATCTCTAGAAAGCAACCCCATTCCAACCAAGTGGGCCTTGCATAAAATGAAATGGATAGACGTTGGCATTCGTTTGCCTTTGACGCCTCTTTCAGCTCAGTACCATGATCAAGTGCAAGAAGCTTTAGAAAATATGTTACCATTGTGACCAGGTACTTTAGATAGATATAGATAAAATGAAAAATTTTAATTTTTAAGGGGTCTCATAAAGCGTGTTTAGTTTGCAAGATAAAATCAAAGAAACCGATCCAGAAATACATCAAGCCATAGAAGCAGAATTTAAACGACAATTTGACCATTTAGAACTCATTGCTTCTGAAAATTATGTGAGTGCTTCTGTTTTAGAGGCACAGGGTTCTGTTCTCACTAATAAATATGCAGAAGGCTACCCGGGTAAGCGTTATTATGGAGGTTGTGAGTACGTGGATTGGGTGGAGAATTTGGCGTTAGAACGCGTTAAAAAATTATTTAATGCCCATTATGCCAATGTACAGCCTCATTCAGGATCACAGGCGAATGCGGCTGTTTTAATGGCTTTGCTGAAACCGGGAGATGTTATTTTGGGTATGAGTTTATCTGCCGGTGGACATTTAACGCATGGGGCTTTGGTTAATTTTTCTGGGCAACTTTATCATGCGGTCCAATATGGCGTGGATATCAAAACAGGCTTGATTGATTATGATGAAGTCAGAGATTTGGCTTTAAAACATCGCCCCAAATTAATCATTGCAGGATTTTCGGCTTATTCCCGAATCGTAGAATGGGAAACTTTTCGAAAAATAGCAGATGAAGTTGGTGCTTATTTAATGGCAGACATGGCTCATGTAGCAGGCTTGGTTGCCGCGGGTGAATATCCCTCCCCGGTTAATATTGCAGATGTGACAACCTCAACCACGCATAAAACTTTGCGAGGCCCAAGAGGGGGAATTATTTTGGCTAAAAAGCCGAATTTCGATTTGGACTTAGAGAAGAGATTAAATAGTATGATTTTTCCAGGCACTCAAGGTGGTCCCTTGATGCATGTGATTGCAGCAAAAGCAGTTGCTTTTAAAGAGGCCTTGGGACCTGAGTTTAAAATCTATGCGGGTCAGATTATAAAAAATGCCAAGGCGCTGGCCCAGACCTTAACGGAACAGGGTTTTAATTTAGTATCTGGTGGCACAGACAATCACCTCATGCTTTTGGATTTAAGCTCGCGAGGGTGGACAGGCAAAGAGGCTGAAAAAGCATTGGGGCAGGCCAATATCACCGTGAATAAAAATACCATTCCAGGTGAACAGCAATCGCCTTTTATTACCAGTGGCGTGAGATTAGGAACCCCTGCCCTAACCACTAGAGGCTTCAAAGAAAAAGAAATGCAGCAGGTCGCCCTATGGATTGGTCGCATTCTTGAAAATATGCAAAATACTGATTTCGAAAAAACAGCAACAGGGGTTCGTGCTGAAATTTTAGAATTGTGTCAAAATTTTAGGGTTTATGCTTAATGCGCTGTCCTTTTTGTTCCATACCAGATACCCGAGTGATTGATTCCAGAGAAGCTGCCGAAGGCTTGCAAGTGCGTAGACGTCGTGAATGTTTAAAGTGTTCAGAACGTTTTACCACTTATGAGATGGTTGAATTGTCCTATCCTAGGGTGATAAAAAACAATGGCAGTATGGAGCAATTTAATGCAGAAAAATTGAAAACAGGCTTACTCAAAGCCCTTGAAAAAAGACCTGTTCGAAATGAAGCCCTGGAGATTGCATTAAAAACAATTTTAAGTAAAATTCGAAATTATTCAGAACGTGAAATTCCAGCGCCGATGGTAGGTGAATTGGTGATGCAGGAACTTAAAGGCTTGGATCCTGTGGCCTATGTGCGTTTTGCTTCTGTATATAGGCATTTTAAAGATATTGAAGAATTTAGAGATGAAATTTTAAAACTAGAGCAAGAAAGAGCATATGACAAATAATAATCCAGAAAAAAATCAAAAAAAAGATTTTATTAAACAAAGAAAAAAATCGAGAAGATTAGTGGTTCAGGCGCTTTATGCTTGGCTGTTGGCCAAAAATAATTGGCAAACTTTAGAACAGGATTTTTTAAATTACAATAGAGATTTCGATGAGGCTTATTTCAAGATATTATTAAGAAATACGGTGGAGCATTTTGATGCTTTGAGCCATATTTTACAAAACTATTTGGATCGTGAATTTACAGATCTTGATCCTGTAGAGCAAGCAATTTTAATTATGGGGGCTTGGGAATTGCGAGATTCGATTGAAATTCCAAGTAAAGTGGCTATCAATGAAGCTGTAGAACTAGCCAAATTATTTGGCGCAACCGATAGTCATAAATATGTGAATGGTGTGCTTGATAAATTAGCAAAGGAATTCAGAAAAAATGAGTTTTAATTTAGACCATAATCCATCCGCTGCGGTTTTAATTATAGGCAATGAAATTTTATCCGGCAGAACGGAAGATCAAAATCTTAATTTCATCGCTAGTAAGTTATCCAGCCTTAATATTCGTGTGCAATATGCGGCCTTTATTCCCGATAAAATCGAAGTGATTATTGAAGAGGTTCAGAGAGCCTCAAAACGCTTTAACTACGTCTTCACCACAGGCGGTATTGGTCCCACACACGATGATATTACAACGGATGCTGTAGCCCAAGCCCTTGGTTTGGAGGTGATTGAAGATCCCAAAGCAGCCCTTTGGTTAGAGCGCCATTATGGTGGTAAGGATAACTTAACCGAAGCGCGTTTACGCATGGCGCGCGTACCTAAGGGGGCAGGCTTAATTTTAAATCCAGTGAGTGCTGCGCCTGGTTATAAGATAGAAAATGTTTTTGTTTTGGCTGGTGTCCCTTTGATCATGCGATCCATGTTTGATGATGTTCAGCGTTTTTTAATACCAGGACAAACGATCTATAGCTTGACTTTGCGTTGCAGCACAGGAGAAAGTAAAATTGCACAACTGTTGTC
Organism: Gammaproteobacteria bacterium; assembly: GCA_046090565.1. Lineage (GTDB taxonomy): Bacteria > Pseudomonadota > Gammaproteobacteria > UBA6186 > Azoamicaceae > JBJSZW01. Next base: position 3,356 of record JBJSZW010000136.1, on the reverse strand, counting down.
TCAACTTCAAACAGAATTTCCAGAAGTAGAAATTGGCAGTTACCCTCACTTTAGATTGAGTGGCTATGGATTGTCTCTGGTTTTAAAAAGTTTGGATCAAGATAAAATACATTTATTAGCAAAAAAAATTCAAACGATGATCTCTTCTTTTGGGGATACCGCTGAAGTTTTATTGGATTAAAATGCGTTTAGATAAATTAAATCGTTTAGAAGATTATAACCACAGTTTCTCCTATCCCAAGTGGCTCACTCGTATACACATTGATTGGCCCCTGTTGTTAGGGATATTAGTCTTGATCTGTATTAGCTTAATAGTCGTGTACAGCGCTAGGCAGCAAAGCGCTTTTGTTTTGCAAAAACAGTTGATAAGAAGCTGTGTGGCAATTTTATTGATGCTTGCGATTGCTCAAATTCCTCCCAATTTTTGGAAAAAAGTAGCCTATCCTATTTATGGTGTTGCTTTGGTTTTATTGCTAGCTGTTTTAGTGGGAGGGAAAATTAGTAAGGGGGCTCAACGTTGGCTAGATCTGGGGTTGTTTAGATTTCAACCTTCAGAATTAATGAAATTGGCTATGCCTCTTATGTTGGCTTTCTTCTTTGAAAACAGATCATTGCCACCGACTTGGAAAAATATAGTACAGGGCTTGTTTTGGATTATTTTACCAGTATTATTAATTGCCAAACAACCCGATTTAGGAACAGCTATTTTAATTGCTGCCTCTGGTGTGATTACCATTTATTTCACGGGCATGTCTTGGAAAAAAATATTTGGCTTGTTGGCCTTAGTCGCTTGTTTGTTGCCTCTATTGTGGTTTGTGATGCACGAGTACCAAAGAGAAAGAATTTTAACTTTGGTGGATCCTGAGCGTGATAAATTGGGCAGTGGTTACCATATTATTCAATCCAAAATAGCGATTGGTTCCGGCGGCATTTCTGGCAAGGGCTGGAAACAGGGTACCCAGGCCTATTTAGAATATTTACCAGAGAGCTCCACAGATTTTGTATTTGCTGTGTTTGCCGAAGAGTTTGGTTTAGTGGGCTGTATTTTTCTATTGTTAACTTATACCTTGGTAATTTTAAGAGGCTTGTATATTAGCGTTCAGGCTCAGGATGTTTTTAGGCGTTTATTGGCCGGCACCTTGAGCATGATGACTTTTGTGTATTTGTTTGTGAACATGGGAATGGTAATGGGTATTTTGCCGGTGGTTGGAGTGCCCCTACCTTTGGTGAGTTATGGAGGGACTTCTTTGGTGACTCTAATGATTAATTTTGGTATTTTAATGTCTATACACACACACCGTCGTCTTTTGGCTTAAGGATTAAGGGGAATCAATTTTGAAAATTAAGATTAAAGCTGGATATTTTTTAGTGCTGGCCTGGTTTGGCTTCTTTAGTTTCTCCCTAGAAGCGGAGAATTTTTCCAAGAATCAAATCAAAAATTTTGTGGTACTGATGGAAAAAAAACATGGTTTTAATCCAAAAGATCTGGAGCAGTTGTTAACTCATACCAAAATAGAAACCCGTGTTTTAGAGCTGATGCGCAAGCCAGGCGAAGCCAAGCCTTGGCATGAATATAGAAAAATCTTTATTACAGAAAACCGGATCAATGCGGGTATTGCATTTTGGAAAAAATATCAAAAGGCACTGAGTTTGGCAGAAAAAAAATACCAAGTGCCTGCAGAATTTATTGTGGCAATCCTGGGCGTAGAAACTTTTTATGGAAAACATACCGGTGGTTTTCCAGTTTTAGGGGCTTTAGCAACTTTGGCTTTTTGTTATCCACCAAGGGCTGAATTTTTTAAAAAAGAATTAGAAGAATTTTTGTTGTTGGTACAAGAAGAAAACTTAGAAAAAAGAAAAATTTTAGGTTCTTATGCGGGTGCTATGGGAATGCCTCAGTTTATTCCCAGCAGTTATCGACATTATGCTGTGGACGCAGGCTCGAAAGGCCGTCGTGATTTACTTCAAAATACGGATGATATTGTTTTTAGTGTGGCTAATTACTTTAAGAGTCATGGTTGGGAAGCTGGCCTGCCGGTTGCTTTTATGGCCAGAGGCGCTGGCCAAACCGATCAAATTAGGCTAGAATGGGATAAAGATAAGGGATCAAAACCGAAATACAGTATAGGTCAAATTAAGACCTTGGGTTTGAGCCTCTCTAGCCAAGAAAACTATAAATTAACAAATAAAAAATTGTCGGTCTTAGGGTTCAAACAGCCGCATGGCACCGAATATTGGCTAGGGACACATAATTTTTATGTGATCACCCGATACAACCGAAGCATTAATTATGCCATGGCCGTGTATCAGTTGGCAGACAAAATCAAAAGGGGAATAGACCACGATGTTAAAAACAAAAATAACAACCAAAACAGAGGCCAGACACAGCACTAAACTTCTAAAATTTCTCATTATTATTTTAATCAGCAGCCTGGCCTCTTGTGCCAAGCTGGGGGATACGAACCGCGACGGTTTTCCCCGCAAAACGCCTGATATTTCAAAGATTCCAAACGCCAAACCCAAAATAGAACAAATCAGTAAATACGGTAATCCCAAATCCTATGTGATTGGTAAAAAACGCTACCATGTGATGAAAACAAGCAAAGGTTATCGTGAGCATGGATTTGCATCTTGGTATGGTACCAAATTCCATGGGCGCAGAACTTCCAGTGGTGAAAAATACGATATGTTTGCGATGACTGCGGCTCATAAATTTTTACCGATTCCTTGCTATGCCCAAATTACCAATTTAGACAATGGCAAAATGATTATTGTTAAGATCAATGACAGAGGGCCCTTTCATGGGAATCGAGTGATTGATCTGTCTTATACAGCGGCTGCAAAATTGGGAATTCTAGGTCGAGGGACTGGAAAAGTTGAGGTGCTGTCTATTGATCCACGAGATCACGGTGGATTTAAATTGGCAGATTTGTCAACTAAAAATCAGCTCAAGCCAGATTATCAACAAATTTATAATTTGAATAAAATAGAAAAAATAAAACCGAGTAAAATTAAAAAATTATATCTGCAATTGGGTGCTTTTAATCAGCGCAGCCATGCAGAAAAATTACGCAGCAAAATTAGAACATTATCTCAAAACAACCCAACCCAAATTTCTAAAATACAAAATCATAACCAAAGGGATACCTTTAAAGTTTTGGTAGGACCCTTTAAAGATCCCAAACAAGCAGAAAAACTGACAAAAAAATTACGTCTAGCAGCTTTGCCAAAACCTATCGTTGTTCAAGAATAGCATGATAGCATGATAGCATGATAGCATGGATAAAAATCAACTTAAATTTTAAACTTTCTGGCAATAAAATCTGATTAGTATAACTTTTTATTTTTTCTGCTTT
>JBJSZW010000135.1:0-3446 GCA_046090565.1 Gammaproteobacteria bacterium | reverse complement strand
TACACTATAAACAACAACTAATGCTACACCCTTTATTTTTTTAAGGAAAGCTTATATCCCCACGGATAAATCCGGGGGCTTTACGCTTGTTTTTGGTAAACCCTGATATTCAATCTGCATCGATTAAAAAAGCCCTTTATTTTCTTAATAAGGCCAAACTTTGCCATAAAGTTTCCAATTGCATAGCCAATGGCCTACCCTTGGGCGCCGGCATTAAGGAACAGGCTTTTAAAACTATTTTTCTAGACATTGGCCTAAGCGCTGCGGCCTTGGGTTTTAATTATAATCAAATACAAAATATAAACGATATTTTATTTATTAATCGGGGTGGATTGGCCGAACAAACCCTAGGACAAATTTTAAGAACCATAGATGCACCCTATATAGAACCCGCCCTGTATTACTGGCATCGAGAAGAGAAAGGTTCTCAGGCAGAAATTGATTACCTTATTCAGCATGGCAGCGCGATTGTTCCTATAGAAGTCAAGGCTGGCAGTACAGGCAGCTTAAAATCTTTGCATTTTTTTATGAAAGCCAAGGGCTTCAAACTGGCTTTAAGAATTAATTCTGATCTGCCAAGCCTCACCCCAGTTCATTTGCATGAAGCCCAATACCACTTCTGTTCACTGCCTTTTTATTTAAGTGGACAGATTCATCGAATTTTGGATCTTTGTTCTAATATTGTCGATTTTGTTTAAAACTTGTCTTCTCGTTTCAAAGCTGCTGCAATGGCATACAAAGGATATGAATGAATTTTTTCATGAATAGAATAATTATTTGTTGAAAAACGAATACCAAAAGATGAATTAGGATGACTCTCTAAAAACAGACGCATGCTCTTTAAATGACTCCCCTTGCCAGCTTTGACTTCCACGGGTACAACTTGCCCTTCAAATTGAATTAAGTAATCCAATTCCGCCTGGCTTGCCTTTGCTTCTCTTTGCCAATAATACAATCTGTTGTCTCGAGCGGGATTAGAATAAGCTAATAATTCTTGCCCCACAAAAGCTTCAATAATTTCACCTTTATTAATAAAGCTTTGTTTTGAATGCACGAACCAATCTGCCAGATCCATGCCTAAAATAGCTTGAGTTAAGCCAATGTCTAGAAAAATAATTTTAAATAATTCAGATCTAACTTGGGCACCCAATGGCAAGCCCTGCCCACTTGAATGCATAATTTTATGCGCAATACGAGCGGTGCCAAGCAGATCTAAAGCGGGTTCCAATTCTCGCTTTCTAAAATCCCCTGAAATAGCACTGTATTTAAATTTCTGGCCCAGTTGAACTGGGGCAGAATCAAACAAGTGCTGCACATATTTTACTTGGTATTCTTTGGCGTATTTAGAAAAATCCTGACGATAAGCATTAATGATATTCTCATGAATGGCAAAACAGGAAAGGGGATCTTTGTTTGCTACCCAATCGGCAACCGCTTGTGGCATACCTCCAATAACAAAATATTCACATAGCATGTTTAATAATTTTTCATGAATAAAATCAGACATGGGTACATCGGGTTGATGCGCCATGATTTTATCAAATAAAAGATCATTCCCCTGTGCTTTTAAAAACTCCATCCAAGACATGGGGTATAAATGCAAAAATGCCACCCTCCCGACAGGAACACCCACTTCTTGAATAGCAAAATCTAAGAGAGAACCCGCTGCAATAACATGTAATCCTGGCATTTCTTCATAAAAATAGCGTAGAGCAGTAATCCCTAAGGGGGCCTCCTGAACTTCATCAAAAAACAGCAAAGTTTTACCGGGTACAATATTGACCTGCAAATAGGCCTTTAAATCTCGAATAATTCGAACTGGGTCCAGATTTTCATCGAAAATTTTTCTTAAGTCTGGCTTTTTCTCAAAATTAATTTCAACCAAATTTTCAAAATTTTCACCCAAGGTTCGAACAGCAAAGGTTTTTCCAACCTGTCTTGCCCCTTTCAATAGAATGGGCTGGCGACGGGGGGCTTCTGCCCATTTTTTTAAGTGTTGATCGATGAATCTATACATTGAGTCTTTGTATCTCTTTGCGCTTGGCTATAATTAATAGTAATTTTAAACCATGCATGGTCAAAAATCAAACTAAAATTAGACATCCGTGGTTAAAAATAAAAGTAAAACGCGATATTCTGACCCGCTATAATTAATTATTGAATTTAAATTAATGTAGGTCTAATCTAGTCAAACAATGCATCCATAGTTATAGCTGATTGCAAATATTCCTGTGCATGAATATTATCTAAAACACCATAGGTTGTAATTAAAGTCGTTAAAAGGCTTTTTTTAGAATTTGTTTTTTCCCTAAAAATTTCTTTTTTTGCGTTTAAGGCCAGACCATATTTTTTCGTGACTTCAAATACTTGGTTGTAATATTTGATTTCACAAAGATTAATGCAATGATCCGCCCTGTCTAGGACTAAATCAATTTGGGCGCCCGATTCAGCATTATCTCCCCTGTAATACCAAGTATGGGCGCTTAACCGAATGCCAGCCAAGCCTAAGGCTTTTTGTATTTGGCCAAGATGCATTAAACAAATATTTTCAAAGGCATAGCCTCCCCATATTTTCCAGGCATTGGTATTGACTTGTTGTATCCAATAATTATCCAAACCTAAGCTATTTAATATTTTTCCACTGGATTCAACCCATTTTAAATAAAACAGTGAATATTGATCGATCAGCCTAAATTGGGATAAAGATTTTAAAGATTTTGTCGACGCATAGCGATCCACTCGCATAATAAAACCGGATTCTTCTAGCTCGCCTAAAATTTTAGATAAAGAACCTCCGCTTTCTAAACCCAGTTTTTTCAACAACTCTTCTCTGGTTAAGCCACTTTGTGTTTTTGCCAGTATTTTTACGATTTTAATATGTTTTTCATAATTATTAAACAAAGAAGAATACAATTTATTAAATTCATCGAATAAATAGCCATGGGGCGTAAAAAATAATTCATTGATAATTTGAGTACTGGATCTACCTGGATCGATTTGGCTTAAGTATTTTGGTACCCCCCCCATGGCCATGTACAACTCTATGATTTGCTTGTGATCCAAATCTATCTTTTTAGACAACAAAAATTGTTTTGTTTCTGCCAAAGTAAAAGGCTGTAAATGTATTTTTCGCGTCAACCTACCGTATAATCCTCCGGTATTTGAAACGATGTTATCAATCATCCAAGAGGCTGCAGAGCCACAAACTGCTAGAATAACATTGGGCATCCTGGACAAATAACGATTCCATAAATTATCCAGCATGGGTAAAAAATTAGATTTCTGAGAGGCCATCCAAGGTAATTCATCTAAGAAAATAATTACTTTTTGATGACTGGGAAATGCTTCAATTTGTAGACGCAATAATTCTAAGGCCGAGAGCCAATCTTTCGGGTAGGGAATTTTTTTATTGTTTAAAAAAGTCGCCGATAAAATTTTGGTGAAGC
>JBJSZW010000134.1:0-4830 GCA_046090565.1 Gammaproteobacteria bacterium | reverse complement strand
TTTGAAGGATGGTGTGATTGCGGATTTCCACGTCACAGAAAAAATGTTGCAGCATTTTATCCATAAGGTTCATAAAAATAAATTTTTTAGGCCTAGCCCGCGTGTACTGATTTGTGTCCCCTGCGGTTCTACCCAAGTAGAACGTCGAGCCATTCGAGAATCTGCTTTAGGTGCTGGAGCCAGGGAAGTGTATCTGATCGAAGAGCCGATGGCAGCAGCCATTGGTGCCGGTATGCCGGTCGATCAAGCCAGCGGATCCATGGTCGTGGACATTGGTGGTGGTACTACAGAGGTTGCAATTATTTCTCTAAATGGCGTAGTGTATTCAGCTTCTGCGCGTATTGGAGGTGATCGTTTTGATGAAAGTATTATCAATTACGTTAGACGCCATTACGGGACATTAATCGGTGAAGCAACAGCAGAGCGTATCAAACAAGAAATAGGAACCGCTTACCCCACAAAAGAAATCATGGAAATTGAAGTACGAGGTCGTAATTTGGCCCAAGGTGTGCCCCGTAGTTTTACCCTTAATAGCAACGAAATTTTAGATGCCTTACAAGAACCCTTATCTGGTATTGTGGGGGCTGTACGCGCGGCTTTAGAGCAAGTACCACCAGAATTAGCGGCAGATATTGCTGAAAGAGGTTTGGTCTTAACAGGCGGTGGTGCCTTGCTCAGAAATATAGATAAACTATTGATAGAAGAAACCGGCTTACCAGTCATTGTTGCAGAAGATCCCCTGACTTGCGTTGCTCGCGGTGGTGGTCGTGCTTTAGAAATGATGGATGAACGTGGTGGCGATTTACTGTCAACGGAATAATGTAGCAGCTCGTATGCATTTAGAAGGTAGCGGGTTGAAGCTGCTGTTTGTTCGAGAACCTAACCAGGGGCTAAGGCTCCTGGTTCTCTTTTTATTGTCTTTAACCTGCTTATTTGCTGATTATAACTATAATTTGGGCGAAGGTTTTCGTGCCAGAGCCATTGGTTTTTTCTATGTTTTGCAAAAAACGGCAACCAGCCCTCTGGTGTTTTTCAAAGAAGTAAAAGGCCATTTTCAAGAAAATCAAAGTTTAAGATTAAAATTGGAAAATATGGAATCTGAAAATCGGAGACTCAAATCTCAGCTTTTAACCATGGGATATTTGGAAACGGAAAATGAACGTTTACGTCTTCTTTTGGGCACAAAGCCTAGAGCCAAAGAAGCCTATCAGATTGCTGAATTAGTCAGTTTGGGAGCGGGAGCGCATCCCAGAGCCAATAGCCATCAGGTGATTTTAAACAAAGGAAAAGTTGATCAGGTCTTCAAAGGTCAAATGGTTATTGATAGCCAAGGATTAGTAGGTCAAGTGGTTGAATTGGGTGAAAATCACAGCAAGGTTTTATTGATCACCGATCCCGATAGCGGTGTGCCTGTAGAAATTCTAAGAAATGGTATCAAAACCAATGCGCTGGGGATGGGACAATCTAATTTATTGTCTTTGTACAATGTTCCTCGTGCGGCAGATATTAAAGAAGGTGATTTGGTCGTGACTTCTGGTTTAGGCGGTAAATATATGCCTGGTTACCCTGTGGGTAAAGTTAGCGCTGTTTCTAATAAAAATGGAGAGCATTTTTTACAGGTATTTGTTGAACCCTTGGCTGCTTTAGAGAGTAGTAAATTGGTATTATTGGTGAACAATAATAATCCCAATAATAATCAAATAACTGGTGAGATTAATCATTAGGAAGAATGCCATTATGCGTCAAATTCAGTTTTATTTTTGGGTGCTTTTGAGTTTTCTATTGGCAACTTTGCTCATATCTTTGCCTTGGTCTAAAGGATCGGTGGATTATTTTCCTAAAATTGATTATTTGGTGCTCATTTATTGGGTGACTTATTTGCCTCGAGTAGTAGGGGTTCTAACAGCTTGGGGTTTTGGTTTATTGTCAGATATTCTATTTGCAAAAACCTATTTGGGAGAAACAGCTTGGGCCATGTCGGCCATTGCGTATTTAAATCTTTTATTAAGCCATCGTTTAAGGGTCTTCCCTTGGTGGCAGCAATCCACTATTATTTTAGTTTTAATTGGTTTTAGTCAGTTAATAGCCTTATTGATGAGGGCTTTTTTGGGCACTGGTCGCCCTGCGGATTTATCCTACTGGCTCCCAACTTTAACTTCTGTACTGGCTTGGCCCTTTTTGTATTCACTGTTACAATTGTATCAGAAATATTGTTTAAGGACAGGTGCACACGCGGTTGGCAATTTTTAAACGCAGCATACAGATTACGTTTTATCTTTTATTGGGAATAGAATTATTTATTTTAGGCTTATTGCCCTTACGTAATTATGTTTGTTTCGAAATTTATAAAAACAAACATAAGATTCAGGCTTATTTTTTTGAACATTATCATTTAAAATTTGATTTTTCTAAAGTATTTTTAGATTGGGGAAGTTATGGCCCAGAAATACTTCTTTCGAATTTGCAATTAGAACGCAGCGATAATAAATTAAAAACAGAACAATTTCGGATAGAATTAGATCCTTGGCTATCGATCAAAAATAGAAAAATAGTCCTTTATGAAATTTCTTTTGAAGACAACCAGCCTGTGTTTACAACGATCCCGTTTATACCCGTTTTAGAAAAAACACAAGAACAAAAAGAACAAGGGTTTCCACTGATTTTACCTCAAAGATTTAAGATTCAAAATATATATGGTTTGCACATTGTTTGCCTGCTTAATCTTAATCAATGCAAAATAACAGATCAGAAGAATCTAGAAAACAAAAATGGTTTGAATTTGGATCTTCATTGGGATCCTAAAAACAGCCATTGGGCTTTAGAAGTAAATTTCAAGCATTACCCGCATACCCGTGCAAAACAAATGCTCGCAGATTTAAAAATGTTTCGTCCTTATTTTTTACCTTGGGTATTTTGGTTGGAAGAAGCGATACAAAAGGGGGAAGTTACAGGTGAATTTAAGCTTCAGCATGCAAAGGGTAAGTATGCCTCTAGTATTGATTTATGGGCGGAAAATGCAATGTTGCAGTATTCAAAAGATTGGCCAATTTTAGCTTTAAATAAGGCACATATTCAGGGTGATCATGAAAAATTAAGCATCCAAGCCGTGTCTCAAGCTGCCCCTCAATCGGTAGGTTTGATTCAAAAAATAGGAAATTTAGCAATTTCAAGCATACAAGCAGATTTAGATATTCTAAAAGATCAATTAGCCATTGAAGCAAAGCTTGATGCGCCAATCCAAGAATTGTCAGAAAACCTTCAATCAAGTCCCTTAAAAAAATTATCTCAAAATTTATTTAAAATACAGGCCAAAGGCAATCAGCATTTGAATTTAAAAATTCAGATGGCCATGCAAAATTTTGAAAATTCAAAAGTAAATTATCAGGGTGAAATTGAATTAAAAAATAATACCTGCCAGATCAATCAAGAAATCTTAAGAATTGCACAAGGGAAAATTTTATTTGATACCGAAAAAGTAAGAGCAGCATTACAGGGTTTAGCTCCTGCGAACCTAATCAATAAGACAATAGCATTGCGTACCCAGGGGGAATTTAAATTCAATGCAGTAGCAGAATTTGATCTCAAAAAAAACAGCCTTAAAAAAGCAGATTTAAACAGTGATTTACAGGGTTTAAGCATTTTTCATCCTAATTATGAAAAAAAATCTTTCGAAAATCCTAATTCAACGAATAATTTAAGATTAAATTTAATAGAAAAAAATAAAAATTATCAGGTTGTTTTAAACTGGAATCGTATGGATTACCCTTTAACTTTTCAATTGGCTGAAGATTTTAGTTTATTTTCTTTGAATTTTAAAGAAAAATACGTTATTTTTAACGAAAAATTGTCTTGTGAAACTTGTAATTTAGATTTTTCCAAAACGCAGGTTGGTGGAACTTATAACTTAAATTGCAATACCTTGTATTTGAATAAAAAATACTTAGGAAATGGCTTCAATTTTATATGGTTTGAAAAGAAAGATTCGAAAAAAAATGAAAAGAAATTTGAATCTTTTAGCTTGAAACAAAATGGTTTTGAAATTTCAGGTGCTGGCGAATTTAAAAACAATAAAACCAGCATACAAGGTAAAATCATCATTAGAAAATTACCGGCATTACTGAAGCTATTTGATTATCCAGGTGGGGTTGAGGCTCAATCTGGGTTATTAAATTATAATCTCAATTGGTTGGGAGATTTAGAAGCATTTGATTGGAAAAAAATGGAAGGAACAGGGAATTTAGTTTTAAAAAATGGACAAATTTTAGGAATTGATCCAGGCCTAGGTAGGCTTTTAAGCCTTTTGAGTTTTGAAAATCTACCGAATTTCTTTAAAAAAGCGTTTGCTTTTGAAACTTGGAACACAGAATGGGCTTTTAAAGAAGCTAGCCTAAATTCAAAAAACACAAAAATTATAGGTAGTACTGCCAATGTAGAAATTTTGGGGGATGTATTTTTGGCTTCTAAGACCCTGAATTTAAGGCTCATGGTTTCTCCTAAAATCAGTGGAACCTTACCATTGGCTGCAGGCTTGGCTGGTGGCCCTCTGGTGGGTGCTGGTGTTTGGATTTTTGACAAGGCCACCGGAGGCGGTGTGGGGACACAACGCTTGCCCGAGATTTATTACCGTGTAACGGGTGATTTTGCCAAACCCAATATTATAGCAGAAAAAAAGAAAAAAAATTAAAATACTTACCAAAAACAAGCGTAAAGCCCCCGGATTTATCCGTGGGGATATAAGCTTTCCTTAAAAAAATAAAGGGTGTAGCATTAGTTGTTGTTTATAGTGTATAATCACTAAATGCCTATCCCATTAAAATATAAGTCCAATCG
>JBJSZW010000133.1:0-3861 GCA_046090565.1 Gammaproteobacteria bacterium | reverse complement strand
AATAGTAATAGTAATAGTAATAGTAATATGCAACTTCTATCAATTTGATTATTGCCCAGCGCTTGGCCCGTAAGCTTTGCCAAGACTGTAAAGCTTTGACGAATATCCCAGAACATGCGCTTGTAGAGCTGGGTTTTAGCCCAGAAGAAATACCCAGACTTAAAATTTATGAACCACAGGGTTGTGGAAACTGTAAAGAAGGCTACAGGGGACGAATCGGCATTTATGAAGTGATGCCTATCACAGCTAAAATTGGTGGATTAATTCTAAAAGGCGCTAATGTTTTTGATATTGGAAGACAGGCACTGGAAGATGGGGTCTGGAATTTGAGAAAAGCCGGTTTAAACAAAGTTAAAATGGGTTTTACCAGTATTGCTGAATTACAGCGAGTCACTAAAGATTAAATAAATTAAATATGCCTATTAATAAAAAAAACACCTGGTTTGTATATGATTATAAAGATGCCAAGGGCAATAAAGTCTCGGGCGAAATTGAGGCCCCTTCTTTGCTTTTAGCCAAAGCTAAATTAAGACAGCAAAATATTTTACCGAATAAAATTGGCAAAAAACCAATGAGTATTAATTTGTTTTCTTCTGCAGGCAGCATGCAACTTTCATCTGAAGACATTGCCTTAATCAGCCGGCAACTTTCTACCCTGAGTGCAGCAGGCATTCCCCTGGTACAATCTCTTAAAGTACTGATTGACAGCACTTCCAAACCTAATGTGATTAATTTGATTTCAAAACTTAAATTCGATTTGGAGTCTGGTCTGTCTTTGTCTCAAGCCATGGGCCGGCATCCCAGTAATTTTGATATTTTATTTTGTAGCCTGGTTGCTGCCGGTGAGCAATCTGGTAGTTTAGATACCATGTTGGCCCGTATCGCAACTTACAAAGAAAAAACAGAATCCTTGAAACGTCGAATTAAAAAGGCCCTGTATTATCCCGTTGCTATTATTGTAATAGCGCTAGGCATTAGTGCCTTATTATTAATAAAAGTAGTCCCCACTTTCAAAGATTTATTCAAGAGCTTTAATGCCAAATTACCAGATTTTACACTTTTTGTACTTGATATTTCTGATTTGGTTCAAGAACATGCTTTGAGAATATTAATCCTACTGATTGCGCTTGTTTTTTTATTCAGACACAGTTATATTAAATTTAAGCCTTTTCGGGATACCATACAAAGACTTGTATTAAAATTTCCAATTTTTGGTGCCATTCTTAAAAGTGCCATTATTGCTCGTTTTGCAAGAACATTATCCACTACTTTTTCGGCAGGTGTCCCACTGCCTGAAGCTTTGAATACGATTGCCAGAACTGCAGACAATATTGTTTTTTACAATGCGATCCAAAGCATTCGTATTGACGTTAGCAATGGACAGCAGTTGTTTACTTCCATGCAAAAAACGAATTTATTTCCACCTATGGCCATTCAAATGATTGGTATTGGCGAAGAATCCGGTGCCCTAGAACAAATGTTAACAAAATTAGCCAATATTTTTGAAGAAGAAGTTGATACCAAAGTGGATGGTTTGACGACCTTGCTAGAACCCCTCATCATGGTAATCTTGGGAGTTCTAGTCGGTGGCTTGGTAATAGCAATGTATCTGCCTATCTTTAAAATGGGATCGGTTATTTAAGATGATTGATGCTTTAACCTTGATTTTAGGCGCTGTGTTTGGAAGTTTTGCCAATGTGCTGATTCATCGCTTGCCTTTGGATATGAATATCGCCTATCCCCATTCTCATTGCCCTGCCTGCAGGCATTCTATTCCTTGGTACCAGAATATTCCTATTTTTAGTTTTATTTTTCTCAAAGGCCGTTGCTATTTTTGCTCGCATAAAATTCCTATCAGCTACCCGATGGTTGAAATTATTTCTGCCCTTGGCTTTGTATGGGCTATTGACACCCATGGACTCAATGCCTTGGGTATTTTAGGCTGCCTATTTTGGTTTTTATTATTATGCATGAGCGTGATTGATTGTAAACATTATTTATTACCAGATGAACTCACCTTGGGTGGGCTTTGGCTGGCTTTATTGATTAGTACCCAAGATTCCCTTCGAATGGTTCCCGCAGAATCTGCGATTTTAGGGGCTGTGCTCGGCTATTTTAGCGTTTGGTCCGTGTACTGGATTTATAAATTACTCACCCAGAAGGAAGGCATGGGCTATGGCGATTTTAAACTTTTGGCTTTTTTAGGAGCTTTTTTGGGGCCGCAGCAATTACCAGGTTTGATTTTGCTTTCCTCCAGTTTAGGCAGCATTTATGGCCTAAGCGTTATTTTTATTCTTCGCCAAAAAACGTTTCATCAGCCCATTCCTTTTGGGCCTTTTTTGGCCTTGGCGGGTTGGCTTTTGTTTTTGTACCCTAAACTTTTATCTCCCTATTTATGAGCCAATTTTGGATAGGACTCACAGGCGGTGTTGGTAGTGGCAAATCAACCGTTTGCGGCTTATTCAAAGCACTTGGTATTGATGTTATTTCTGCAGATGATATCGTTAAACAATTAACACAGCCACAAACAGCTCTTTGGCAAGCGATTGTCGAACACTTCCAGACACAAGGGCTTCATATTCTGCTAGACAATCAAAATTTAAATAAACAAGCTTTGAGCCAAATCATTTTTAATGATCCCATCGAAAAATCCTGGCTAGAGAATTTATTACATCCTAAAGTTTATGAAAAAATAATAGACTTTTTAAAAAAAAGCTCAAGCCCTTATGCCTTGGCAGAAATCCCGCTTTTACTAGAAAACAAACGAGAAAATAATTTTCATCGAATTTTAGTAACGGATTGTTCCCTAGAAACTCAAATCGAACGAGTTAAAAAAAGAGGCTTAAATGAAGCCTTGATTTTAAAAATGATTCAATCCCAAGTTTCTCGCCAAGACCGCTTAAAGGCTACCCATGACATTTTAAATACTGAATTTGGTTTGAATGCATTAGAAATTGAAGTCAAAAAACTACATCGCCTGTATTTAAATTATCTTGAAAAAATACCACTGGCTTGTGTAGGATCAGCACTTAAAACCGACCCTACAAGTTCTATTTAATTTCTAATCTAATGCGAACTTCTAGGCCTTGAGCCCTTTGCAATGGCATGTTCTAATTTTACTTGTTTTCCTAAATTTTGTCCTTTTAAGCTTAGAAGCTGGGCCTTGCCTTCTTCTGAAGTTGTGGTTTCGATTTGTCTGTTTATTTCAAGCAATTGAGCCTGTTTTTTTTCAAGCTGTTCTTTTTTAGCCAATTGAGCTTGCAAATATTGATTTAACATTGTAATTACTCCTAAGTAAGTTTTATGGACTATCTGGAAAGCATTAGTAAACCTCAGTTCGGGGTTTGCAATAAGGTGCTGATACAAGTAACATATTGATTTTTCTCACGCTAATAAGGAAAACGATATGGCTGAAATGTACCAGCTAAGGAACATTTTCTCCGAAATAGATGATTTTTGCAATAACCTCAGTAGACATACATTTAAATACTTGTTAGAGTCTGATCGGGTTCCAAAAACAAAAACTGGTCCATCTTGCTGTCTATCGGATAGTGAAATCATGACTATATTGATCTTATTTCAAATGGTCAGGTTCAGAGATTTCAAAACTTTTTATTGCAATTTTGTTCAAAAAAATTGGCTTTCATATTTCCCTAAATTACCGAGTTATAATAGATTCGTTGAATTAATGAAAAGAGTTATTTTTCCTATGACTTTATTTGTTCACTATAAAAATGGAAGAAAAAATAATATTTATTATATTGATTCAAGCTGTCTTCCGGTATGCCATCTTAAACGGAGCAAAAGACACGCAACTTTTGATAATGTGGCGCAATATGGAAAAACATCGGTAGGCTGGTT
>JBJSZW010000132.1:0-7598 GCA_046090565.1 Gammaproteobacteria bacterium | reverse complement strand
AAGAAGCTACTGCCAAGGCTGCAGCAGACGCCGCTGCTAAAGCTGCTGAAGAAGCTACTGCCAAGGCTGCAGCAGAAGCCGCTGCTAAAGCCGCTGAAGAAGCTACTGCCAAGGCTGCAGCAGACGCCGCTGCTAAAGCCGCTGAAGAAGCTACTGCCAAGGCTGCAGCAGAAGCCGCTCCTAAAGCTGCTGAAGAAGCTACTGCCAAGGCTGCAGCAGAAGCCGCCGCTAAAGCTGCTGAAGCTAAAGAAGACGCTGATACTAAGCCAGAAGAAGGCACCGATCCTAAAGCAGAATCTGAATCTGTTGATCCCGTGATCAGTCGCATTCGTTCTGAAATTTTAGATGAAACTCGAGCTGAAGGCCTTGTTTCTCTTTACAAACTACGACACGAGAATCCGGTCCAATTCAGTCAAAAATATAAGACTAGCTCCAAGGACGAGTGCAGAACTATGAGAAAATATTTTGGATTCTAAAATATTTTCTCTTTAGTTAATATAAACAAAAGAAAAACCGGACTAAAAAACCGGTTTTTCTTTCAACAAAAAATACTCTACTGGCATCAGCAAACAATTTTTCCCGATTTCAAAATGATTTTTGGTGATTAATATCTTGCTGGGATACTCATCGATCTTAGCTAGATTTTTAAAATCTTCGCTGATGATCTTATTTTGGTATTTGACTTCTACTAACATATTTTGGCTAACAAAATCGATCTCATAGGAATTTTTATAAAAACCAATGGAGTTTTTCTGAGTTCTTTCTAAGAACAAATACACTAAATTTTCTATTAATTGTGCTTTTACATTTGAATTTTCAAGGTAATCAAAATTTTGATTGGGTTTTGCATTTAACCAGGCATCGATCACGGCATAAATAAAGGGATCATTAAAGTAGATTTTTTTATTTTTCTTATAATTAAATTTTTTCTGATGTATATCAAAATGAAAAATGCTGGATAAAATACAAGCATTACTAAAAAAATCCAAATATTCGTATACTGTGTTGTGGGAACCAATGCCTGTATCCTGAGCAAAAGCATTATAAGAAATTTCAGAGCCCAAACTTAACAAAGATCTTTCTAAGATTGCCTTGGCTATAAATTCTTTTTTATCTGCTTTGGCTATTTCAGAGGTGATCCAAGATCGATAGATCAAAAAAATATCTTCATGCAGGGCTTGTTCTGCCTGGTAGGCATTAATCACCCTGGGAAAGCCACCGGTTTTTAAAAAATCATCCAATAAGACCGCGGGCTTAAGGGTCTTTTTGATTGTTAAATAATCTTTTTCACTGATGGGCTGGGATAAAGCCTCTGTTTTAAATTCTGGTTTAATTAATTCAACATAATTTCGAAAACTCAAAGGGCGGAACATAAAATCAATGCCTTTGCCACGCCTTCCTGGTAAATATTCCCCTGTTTGGCGAATGCTAATGGTATTCGAGCCTGTGAGTACATAACTAATATTTTCAGAATACCCGGTATCCACCAAATACTTGATGGCCAAAAAGCTATCTTTAACGGCCGTTATTTCATCTAAGAAAATATATTTTCGGTCAGGAATTTGGGCTTGGCTGGGAAATTTTTCCAAATACTCTTCTACAAGCTCCACAATATCTTGTTTTTTGTCTAACAAATCACAATTGAAATACAAGAAATTTTGGTGATTTTGCTGATTAATATGGTTCCGTATCCACATTTTTAAGTGGGTACTTTTACCGATTTGCCTGGGGCCTGTTACGATATAAACCCCATCTTCAAACACATGATCTAAAAAATCATGTTCATGGTGAATGTATTTAAATTGAGCCAGGCGTTTTAGGTGTATATCCTGATCAATATTTTGGGCTTCTAATAACCAAGGGCTTTGTTTTAAAATTTTATCTATGTAGGGCATGGCTTGCTTCTCTTGTCACTTATACTGACATTAATAGTATAGATTATGTCAATTTAAATGACAATATAAGAAAAAGTTGAAATGTATCCCGTTTGTGCATACAATTAGAGTATGGAATATGACTGGGATCCTCATAAAAGACTACTGAATATTAGAAAACATGGCATTGATTTTGTTGATGCCACACTCGTTTTTGAAGATGAACGAGCCCTAACCATAGAAGATGAATCGCATATGGAAGAACGATTTATAACCATTGGAGCAGATGCTCAAGGCAACATTTTAGTCGTTGTCTATACCCATAGGTTAAATCATATTCGTATTATTTCTGCTCGAAAAGCAACCAAATTTGAAATCCGATCTTATTACGGAGGACTATAAAATGAAAGAAAATTACGATTTTAGCAAAGCAAAAAGAGGCGCTATTGTTACAGACAATAAAAAGCTTCGTATCTCAATTCGCCTGGATCCAGATGTCATTGCCTGGTTTAAGGAACAAATCGCAGTTGCAGGGGGTGGAAACTATCAATCTCTGATCAATGCAGCACTACGAGAGCACATCAATCATCATGGTGAGCCTCTGGAATCGATCCTAAGAAGGGTGATTCGAGAGGAGCTCCACCAGGATGATGCGGCTTAAAGTTCTAGGCCCTGTCTTCTTCGGGATCAGAAGCATCTGACGCATCAATAGTATGGGGCGTTTCCAAATCACCAACGCTTTCTATGTCTTCGATGCTTGATATGCCCCCTACTTCTTCCAAAGAAGTTTCCAGAGCCACAACATCGGCGCTGATTCTTTGCATGCCCACTAAGAGTTCATCTTCAGCCAAGTTGATGAGGCGAACGCCCTGGGTATTACGGCCCACCATAGAGACTTCGTCTACTCGAATGCGTACCAAGGTGCCTTTGTTGGAAATTAAGATCAGCTCATCGCCCATGAATACTTGGGTAGCGCCGATCACTTTTCCGTTGCGATCATTCGTTTGAATGGCGATGACCCCTTGGGTCGCACGGCCCTTGGTGGGGAAATCCGAAGCATCGGTTCGTTTGCCATAGCCATTTTCTACGGCGACTAAAATCGCCCCCTCTGGTTTTAAGGCAATCATGCTGATGACTTTTTGATTGCTCTGCATTTTGATGCCTCGCACACCGTGAGCACTTCGGCCCATGGCACGCACTTCTTCTTCTGAAAAACGAACGGCTTTTCCAGAATCGCTAAAGAGCATCACATCTGTTTTGCCATCCGTTAATTCAGCGCCAATTAATTTATCCCCTTCGTCCAAATCAATCGCAATAATGCCGGAATTGCGACGGCGACTGAATTCTGAAAGTGGCACTTTCTTAACCACACCGGCTTCTGTAGCCAAAAATACAAACAAATCTTCTTGCTGCAAATCTTTTATAGGTAAGATCGCATTGATGCGTTCATTTTCTTGTAGATTCAAGAGATTAACAATGGGCTTACCACGGGAAGTGCGGCTGGCCACAGGAATTTGATAACCCTTGATCCAATACAGCTTGCCAATGTTTGAAAAGCATAGAAAAGTCGCATGCGAACTGGCTACCAGCACTTTGTCTATGATGTCTTCTTCTTTCATTTTAAGGGCAATTTTACCTTTACCGCCCCGGCGTTGGGCTGCATAATCTTGCAGGGGCTGTGCCTTAATATAGCCTTCTGTTGAAAGTGTAAAGACCCGGTGTTCCTCTGCAATTAAATCTTCCATGGCGATGTCTTCTGTGAACATCACGATTTGGCTACGGCGTTCATCCCCAAATTGTTCTTTGATTTTCAATAATTCATCTTGAATCACTTTCATTAGGCGCTCTGGTCTGGCTAAAATATCCAATAAATCATGAATGGTTAAAATAATTTCTTTGAATTCGGAAAGAATTTTATCTTGCTCTAGACCCGTTAAACGGTGCAAACGCAGCTCTAGAATGGCCTGGGCCTGTACGGGAGATAATTTGTAATGATCGGCTTTTAAGCCGTATTCAGGGCTTAAATCTTGGGGCCTGCATAGATTAATATTGTCTTGGCCTTCGCCCAACATAGCTTTTACAATGCCTGCCTGCCAGGAACTGGCCAATAGGCCTTCTTTGGCCTCTTGCGGTGTTTTGGCCGCTTTGATCAAAGCAATCACTGGATCAATATTCATTAGGGCCACGCCCAGGCCTTCTAAAATATGCGCACGTTCGCGGGATTTTTTCAGCTCATAAGCCGTACGGCGGGACACCACTTCGCGTCGATGGCGAATAAAGCATTCCAACAAATCCTTTAAGTTCAATAAACGGGGTTTGCCATCTACCAGGGCCACCATGTTCACACCAAAAGAAACTTGGAGCTGGGTTTGGGTATAAAGATTGTTTAGAATCACTTCGGATTCTTCACCCCGGCGCAATTCGATAACAACACGAATGCCCTCTTTATCCGATTCATCCCTTAGGCCGACAATTCCTTCTATTTTCTTCTCTTTCACCAATTCGGCGATTTTTTCAATTAAACGGGCCTTATTCACCTGGTAAGGCAATTCAGTAACTATAATAGATTGCTTGCCAGATTTTTCATCGGTTTCGATGTCTACCTTGGAACGCACCAGAATGCGCCCCCGGCCTGTTTTGTAGGCCTCTAAAATGCCACTGTCCCCATTGATCAAACCGGCGGTTGGGAAATCCGGGCCCGGGATAAACTGCCATAAATCTGTAATCGACAAATTCGGATTTTGGATCAAGGCAATACAAGCATTGATCACTTCTTTTAGGTTATGCGGGGGCATGTTGGTGGCCATACCCACTGCAATGCCAGAGGTGCCGTTCACCAGCAGGTTTGGAATGCGGCTGGGCATGACGGTGGGCTGTAATTCAGACTCATCGTAATTGGGAACAAAATCCACTGTGTCTTTTTCTAGATCTTCCAAGAGGGCATGGGTAAGCTTGGTCATCCGAACTTCGGTATAACGCATGGCCGCTGCAGGGTCCCCATCGATAGAACCGAAGTTACCCTGGCCATCTACCAAGAGGTAACGCATTGAAAAAGTCTGAGCCATCCGAACGATGGAATCATAGACTGCTGTGTCCCCATGGGGGTGGTATTTACCGATCACATCACCCACCACGCGGGCTGATTTTTTATAGGCCTTGTTCCATTCATTGCCCAATTCATGCATGGCAAAAAGAACTCGGCGGTGCACCGGCTTTAGGCCATCTCGCACATCTGGCAGGGCTCGGCCCACAATTACACTCATGGCATAGTCCAAGTAGGACTGACGCATCTCTTCTTCAATATTGATAGGGATGATCTCTTGGGCAACCTGAGACATAAGAATGAGCTCCTTAATTATCTGCTTGATATCTGAATCAAAAAGAAATTATTATACCAGATTATTGCCCCTCAGGGTATTTCATGGCTTTCCAGAAAGGTTTTTTCCAAGGGAGAGCGTGTCTGAGCGCAGCGAGTTTAGCGACCGCAGGGGAGAACTTTTCTGGAAAGCTATCAAGGGGAATCAAAAAACATGCATTTACGAAGAAAAATTCAAGGCCTCTTAGGTCAATCTGCTAAAACAGCTTTTTTATCTGGATTAGATTCAGCAGGGCAGCCAGAACTTGTCCAGGCCCTGCAATCCATTGAAATCACCCCCGCCACCCAAGAACAATTTGGACATTTTCAGTGCAATAGCGCCATGAAGCTTGGCAAAATTCTAAAATTAAACCCCCGTGCCATTGCTCAAGCCTGGGTTGCAGCCAGCCAAGCGCCTGAAATTTTTGAAGAAGCTTTTGAAAAACTAGAAATTGCAGGGCCAGGCTTTATTAACATTTGGCTGAAACCCAGTTTTATTGCCAAAACCTTGGGCGAAATTTATGAGCAACCCAAGCTTGGTTTTGAGCTTGCCCCAGGCCAAAAACAAAAAATGATCGTGGAATTTTCCGCCCCCAATATTGCCAAAGAAATGCATGTGGGGCATTTGAGAACCACCATCATTGGTGAATGCCTGGCCCGTGGCCTAGAATGGGCGGGGCATGAAGTTTTGCGCCTTAACCATGTAGGGGATTGGGGCACACAGTTCGGAATGCTGATTCAATACATTGAAACTTTTCAAGCCCAGGCTTTGGCCCGCAATTTTGAAAATATCGAAATCAGTACCCTAGCCCAATGGTACAAAGCCTCTAAAGAAGAATTCGACAAAGATCCAGAATTCAAACAAGCCGCCCGTGAAGCCGTGGTGCGCTTACAAAGTGGGGATGCCCAAGCCAGGAACATTTGGGAAACGCTTTGCAAAATTTCGCGCCAAGCCTTTCAAGAAATTTATGATCTATTGGGCAGCCGCCTTACCGAACGCGGTGAATCTTATTACAACCCAGATTTACCAGGCATTGTTGAAAGCTTCAAGCAAGCAGGTCTGCTGTATGAATCCGATCGGGCTTCTTGCGTAAAACTCCAGGGCTTTAAAAACCGCGAGGGCGAAGATCTGCCATTAATCATCCAAAAAGGCGATGGGGGTTATAATTATGCCACCACAGATTTGGCTGCTATTAAAAACCGCGCCCAAGTTGAAAAAGCCCAACGCGTCATTTACGTGGTGGATGGGGGCCAAGCCCAGCATTTTGAGATGATCTTTGCTGCAGCAGAAGCGGCTGGTTTCTATGATCCCAAAACAACAGAATTTATTCATGTGCCCTTTGGCTTGGTTTTAAGAGCCGATGGCAAGAAATTCAAAACCCGTGAAGGGCAAACAGAAAAATTAATTGATTTGATCTATGGCGCCATTGTTCAAGCACAATCCATTATTCAGGAGCGATCGCCGGATTTACCCAACACAGAACAAGAAGCCCTGGCCAAGATTATTGGAACCAATGCCATTAAATATGCGGATTTATCCTGTAATAGAACCCAAAATTACATGTTCAGTTACGATAAAATGTTAAAATTCGAAGGCAATACGGCTGTATTTCTAATGTATGCCTATGTGCGCATTCAGGGGATTAAACGCAAAGCGGGTCTTGCTTCTTTAAATATCAAGGGCCAAAATGCTATCATTTTGCAAGATCCCCATGAACTTAGCCTCGCCCTGCATCTTATTCAATTTGCAGACACTCTGGAAGATCTCTGCCTGCATTTGTTACCGAATCGCCTTTGCGATTATTTGTACCGCTTGGCTGAAAAATTTCATGCCTTTTTTCATCACTGCAGAGTCGAAGGTTCTGAAAATCAAGAATCTCGGTTATTATTGTGTGATGCAGCTGCCAAAATTTTAGAAACCGGCATGCACATTTTAGGATTAGAATGCGTTCAGAAAATGTAAATTTCGCCTTTGGCGATCTAGCTGATCATTGGTGGGATACCCAGGGCCCCATGCAGGTTTTGCATGCCATGAATCAACCCCGCTTTCAATACATTGCCTCCCATGCTGATTTATGGCAAAAAAAAGTATTGGATTTGGGCTGTGGTGCTGGTATTTTAAGCGAGGCCTTGAAACGCCAGGGGGCTGATTTAACAGCGGTGGATCAAGCCCCAGAGCTGATTCAAACCGCCAAGGCCCATGCCAACACCCAAAACCTAGAGATTAATTATCAAATGGCTGAAGCTACATCTTTTTGCCTAACACCAGAAAATCAGGCCGCTTTTGATGTGATCACCTGCATGGAATTGATTGAACATGTTCCAAATCCCCAAGCACTAATCCAAGCCAGGCTCCAGGCCCTAAAACC
>JBJSZW010000131.1:0-10468 GCA_046090565.1 Gammaproteobacteria bacterium | reverse complement strand
TGATCTCCCAGTGTTCGTTTTTAGTTTCCTTTCTTTTCCTTTTTTGATCCAACCATAAGCTGCCATACTGTTGTGCGTTGGGTGCATGGCATCTGCGAAAAAAACTTCTACATCTTTCGAAATTTAAAAACAAGCTATACCAACTTTTAAACCCGATCATGCAAGAATTAAATATCCAGGTATTGGCATTACAAACCCAACTTGCCCAATTGCAAAAACACGTGCAGCCAAATAAAGACCCTAAACTTTCTGATAGCGCTAGCCCTGCTGCGCCGCTTATATTTAGCCGCGCTAGTATTCATGAAAGCTCTGCTCTGGCAGCTGCCACATCTAACCCAGAAAAACACAAGGTACCGAGCCATTCATCATAAATTAATAAATTTTTCTTCAATGTTTTTAATAAACCACATAAAACCCTGTTTTATTCTACCATGTTGTTTTACACTGATTGGATTGCGTGGATCAAATGGCAGATGAATGCTGTCTAAAAATCGTTTTTGGTTAAATAACAAGTACAGAGGATTCAATATTTTTATAAGCCCCAGTATTTCTTTCAAGTCTTTCTGATTATTTAAAAAACCAGAATAAACCTGTTCTTCTAATAATTGATACACTTCTTCTGTTAGATTATAGGTGTTTTTGACCGCACCCAAACAGGCCATAATTGAAAAAAATGGATGGTTGATCGCCATTTCAGCCAGATCAATAATCGCTATGGATTTTGTAGATTGGTCATAAACCATATTGTTGTCATGAAAATCAGAATGATTCAAACATTCTGGAATTTTATAGCTACTGAGTTTTTCGCAACGATTTTTTATTTGATTTTTATTGCTCTGTAATTTTTCTTGTTGCTCAGCGTCCAGGCCATGTTCCGTTAAAAATTTCTCACTGGATATTAATTGATTATACAGTTCGGGAAATTTGTTTAATCGCCAGTCCGGAACACCTTTTTTAATTAGAGCATCCACGTGATTAATGCTAGATTTTTGTAAGTTTTTATAAATCTCAATCGCTTTTAAAAACAAATCTTGATCCAACTTGCCAGAAAAATGCTCACGCAAGGTCAAATCGCCAGATTTTTCCATGATAAAAGCACATAAGTTTTTATTAGCTTTAATTAGCGTTGGCAGTTCTTTAAAATTGGACTTTTGGCTTAATAATTTTATTATTTCTACTTCCAAAAATAGATCTTTAGGGGTTTGTTTTAAATATACAATTTTTTCACCCGTATTAATTTCAAAAACTTCAGACCACGGTGTTTGGGCAATAGCCTTGCTACCGGCCCATGCCTTTTCATCTTTAATTTTTAATTCATTTTTAGACCAAGCCATTATTTTAGAGATTTTTTTAATTATTTTTTTATTTTTTTCGTATTTCCAAGAACAATCTAGAGCGGGCAAGCTTTCTAAATTTTCACAGGTAAAATAATAATCTTTTGCATTTGGGTGTGTGATACTCGGTTTTATGCCCTGATTTTGAAAATGCAAACGCTCTGCCACAGCCATGCTTTTAAGATTATTAACATGCATTCTGATAACAATCAACTTAGCCTCTAATTGGCTGAGTGCATATCTTGTTAAAGCATTCACATATTCTGTTACATAGCCTTGGCCTTGATAACTAATGTCGCACCAATAACCAATTTCATACAAGCCCTGGCTAGCATCACTGCGATCGTTGTAACCACTTGCTCCTATTATTTTTTGATCTTTTTTATGTATAACCACCATGGCGAAATCTTTTATTGTTTCTGATGCCCTAGCAAAAACTGCTTTTTGAACATAATTGCGTGTTGTCTCTAAACTGGGATCCTGTGCCCAGGGCATCCATTTTTGTAATACATCTAAAGAATTATTAATGGCTTTATTTAATTCAATCTCATCACCCAGTTGTACCAGCCGGATTATTAGCCGGCGTGTTTCTATTTGTTTTAAAGCATAAAATTTCATTTTGATTTTTTTCCTGACTATTGAAATTCATTAGTAAATAGAACTATTATAACATGAATTTTTAATTTGGATAAAAACTAAAATCGTGCTTTTTTATAGAGAGATAGAGCCTAGAAAAAAATTACGATTACCTGATTTTTCATATGAAATTCCAGGGTACTATTATGTCACGATTTGTACAAATAATAGAGCATGTTTGTTTGGAGATGTTATTGAAGGCTGTATGCACCTCAATTCATCAGGAAACATGATTCAAGACACCTTACTGGCTATGCCTCAATACTACCCTGGATGGCAAACTGATTGTTTCGTCATAATGCCAAACCATGTACATGCGGTCATGGTGTTATCCAATTCTAACGAGGTTAGGGTACAAGGGCCGGCACGGAGACCGGCCCCTACAATCGAATCCAACAATAAAATAAAACTACTCGAAAGTTCTATCGCTACAGCAATCTCTCTTCCTGAATTAATACGTAATATTAAATCATATACAACAACATGTTACCGAAAAGGAGTCCTCACAAAAAAATGGCCGCCGTTTGAGCGACAACTCTGGCAACGCAGTTATTATGAACACATCATAAGAAACGAAACCAGCCTAAATAAAATTCAAGAATACATTGTTCAAAATCCAGCACAATGGGACATGGATCGAGAAAACCCAAGCTATAATGTTCCATTTTAGGTAACCGTTCGCCTGTAGGGGCCGGTCTCCGTGCCGGCCCTATATAAAATATTCTTTCAAACCAAATTCTGTATAGAATTTTACCTTATTACTTCACCCTATAAACTTCTATAACATTCGGAATTTGCTGCAATTTATGCAATAGGGCGCTCAACAAATCCACATCGGCAACTTCGATGGTCATTTTAAAATCTGCGGTATTTTCAGCCTTGCTGGTTTGGGTATGGAAAGTCACCACATTGGTACGTTCTGAGGTTAAAACGGCGCTGATATCCCGCACCAAACCAGGGCGATCCGAAGCATGAACGGCAATATTGACCGCATAACGCAACGCTCTTTGATGGCCCCAATCAACCGGAATCAGGCGTTCTGAATTTAATTCACGCGCATGCGCCATATTCAAGCAATCTGATCTGTGGATGGTAACACCGCGACCCTGTGTAATAAACCCTGCAATCGCATCTCCCGGCACTGGCGTGCAGCATTTTGCGACGGTACAAAGCAAATCACCCACGCCGGATACCATAAATTCGGAATGGGCCTGGGGCGTTGACGCCACAGAGAGTACCAATTCATTTTCTGATTTGGGTAATTTGGCCTGTAGAAGCGGCCTTAGTAAATTAAACAATTGGGTGATGCGAACATCCCCCGCCCCCAAGGCCGCTAAGAAATCATCCGCTTTGGCATGATTAAATTTTTTGGCGACTTGTTCTAGGGAAAACTGCTCATCATCCAAACCTAGGCGTTTTAATTCTTTTTCGAGTAATTGTCGGCCTGCTAATAAATTCTCATCACGCGCCTGTTTTCTAAGCCATTGCAGCACTTTGGCACGCGCCCTGGGGGTTTTGATATAACCCAATTGTGGATTCAACCAATCTCGACTCGGCGCCCCCACTTTGGCTGTTATGATTTCAACTTGCTCCCCGCTTTTTAAGGCATAAGTTAAGGGCACCATTTTGCCATTCACTTTTGCACCACGGCAGCGATGGCCTAATTCGGTATGTACATAATAAGCAAAATCCAAGGGCGTTGCGCTTTGAGGCAAATCAATCACCTTGCCTTGGGGCGTGAATACATAGACTTGTTCTTCTGAAAGCGCAGCACGCAGCAGATCTTGAGCATCGTCTTCTGATGCAAATTCTTCGCTTTTGATCATGCTGTACAAATTATCCCACTTGGCTTTGTCTTTGGGATCGAACCTGCGATCTTCTTTGTACAACCAATGGGCGGCCACACCTAATTCTGCTTGATCATGCATGTCTTGGGTGCGAATCTGTACTTCCAGGGTTTTGCCCTGGGGCCCAACTACCGCCGTGTGTAGGGAACGGTAACCATTGGGTTTGGGATTGGCAATATAATCATCAAATTCCTTGGGCACATGTTGCCAAAGGCTGTGTACAATGCCCAGGGCTGCATAGCAATCTTTCAGCTGTTTGACCAAAATTCGAATGGCGCGCACATCATAAACTTCATGATAACTGATGCGTTTTTTTTGCATTTTTTTCCAAATGCTATAAATATGTTTTACGCGGCCTGTGACTTTTGCTTCTATGCCTTCTGATGCCAGTGCTTCTTGAACGATTTTGATTAATTCCTGAATGTATTTTTCGCGATCGATTCTTCTTTCATGCAACCAATTTGCAATTCTTTTGTATAAAATAGGCTCTAAATAACGAAAGGCTAGATCTTCCAATTCCCATTTTAATTGACCGATTCCTAAACGATTGGCTAAGGGTGCGTAAACCAACTGTGTCTCTATGGCCAAGCGTTTTTGAACCGCAGCTTCAACATGTACTGCATGCCGCATTTCGCAGGTGTGCTGGGCCAATCTTAACAAAACGACACGCACATCTTCTACTACAGCTAAAAGCATTTTACGCAAATTCTGAATTTGAGCTTCATCCAAACGCAAATGGCTGTGGCTAGCAACATTTTTGGACCAAACAAGACGCACATTACGTAAGCCGTATAGCAGGCTGGTGACTTGGGGGGGAAACCTGGTATTCACCATTTTTAGGCTGTTTAAATCCAGGGGATCCACCACCTCGTACAATAAGGCTGCACTCAGACTGTTCACATCCAAGCGCAATTCATTTAAAATATCTGCCATCATCATGCCCTGGTACAAGGCATTTTGCCCAGATATGATGGATTTATCTTTGCCTAATTCTTGGAGCCAATTAAAGGCGAGTTCTAATTGTTGAATATCTTCTGGGGTTCTTTCTGCGGAGAGCCTTTGCATCCAAGCGGCATAATCCATTTCCTCGATCTTTGAGGGGTAATTTTCCCTAATTTTGACCATTGTTTAACCTCTCTTTATTAGAGTGTATAGCTTTCCAAAAAAATTTTCCCCTGCGGTCGCTAAACTCGCTAGCGCTCAGACACGCTCTCCCTTGGGAAAAACATTTCTGGAAATCTATATTTTAATCTCTGTCAAAATAAGCCATTGATTCCACATGGGTAGTATGCGTGAACATATCTAAAACGCCTAGCTTCTTAAGTTCGAAGCCTCCCTCTAACAAATGCACCATATCCCGAACCAAAGTTGCTGGATGACAGGACACATACACCACAGATTTTACACTGGGCTTGGCAGCCAACCACTGAACCACGGCCTCTGCCCCTGCGCGCGGTGGATCGATCAATACCTTGTTAAAATCAGCGTGAGCCCAAGCTTGGGTGCTAGGATCTTTGAATAAATCCCCTAAGAAAAATTCAGCCCTAAGTTTGTACTGTTCTGCTTTTGTTTGAGCTCGAGCCACTAGGTTTTTTTCGCCTTCAACGCCTACCAAGCTGGCAGGATTTTGAGCCGCCATGGGCAAACTAAAATTCCCCATGCCAGAGAACAAATCCAAGACTCGATCTTCTTTTTGGATGTTCATTAAATGCAGTGCCTGTTTTAGCATCTTAGCATTCACAGCTTGATTGACTTGTACAAAATCCAAGGCAGAAAATTCATAGCTTAAATCGTAGTTCAAATCCTTATCCTGCAAGCGGTAACTTAATATTCCAGACTCCCATACTGGGATGATACTCTCTGGGCCCTTGGGTTGTAAATAAAAATTCAATCCCTGCGTTTTGGCCCAATTTTTTAGAGTATCGATTTCTGATTCTGGAACGGGTTTTAAATTTCGAAGCACGAGCGCCACTAAGCCATCATCTCCCACACCAATTTCCAATTGTGGAAACTGTTCTTTGATACTGGATTGGGATAATATGGGCTGCAATTCATCCCAAATGATTTGGAATTCTTTTCTTAATACCAGGCAAGTTTTTAAATCTGCAATGCCTGGATTGTATTTTTCCCTAAAGCCTATCAGTAACTTGTTTTTTTTATGCAGCCATTTTATGCCCAAACGCGCCTTGCGCCTATAACCAAAAGCATCTCCTGTGATGGGGCTTAATATTTCAAACGCTGTGGATTCTAAACCCACATGATGTTTGATTTGTTGCAACAGCTGTTTTTGCTTGAATTCAATTTGGGCTTCCCATTTTAAATGCTGTAGGCTACAACCCCCGCATTCCAAAAAATGAGGACAGGCCGCTGTAACCCTAAGTTCTGGATTTTCTTGCCTGATATTCAGGACTTTGGATTCTATCAAGCTGCTTTTATTTTTACAAACTTGGATATCTGCAATTTCACCGGGCAAGGCCAAATCAATAAAGGCCACTTTTTGATCAACCCGGCCTATGCCCCTGCCATCGTGACTCAAATCGTTTACGGATACATTTTCAATAATTTTCTGGTAAGTCATGGCCAAAATCCACTAAATGCTGTTTTTCATTGTTGTTCAAATAATTTTTTAAAGCCAGGTAACGCTGCTGGTAAGTTTCTGCTGATAAAACACCCCGCAAATACTCAAACCTTAAAAAGACTAGATAAGTGTTCAA
The DNA here is from genome assembly GCA_046090565.1 of Gammaproteobacteria bacterium. Classification (GTDB taxonomy): domain Bacteria; phylum Pseudomonadota; class Gammaproteobacteria; order UBA6186; family Azoamicaceae; genus JBJSZW01. The sequence continues at coordinate 3,937 of JBJSZW010000131.1, read as the reverse complement.
TACATCGATTTCGCAATAATGCCGAATATTTTCCAATTCGCCGGCTTTATAAGCTTCCCAAACTCCATGACCACTTAAAATTTGCTTACCCGGGCAACCCAGCAATTTGGCAATTTCATCCAAGGGGGCAACCGCCCTGCCTTGGTAGGCTGATAAAATATCCATTAAATCCATGTGCCTTAAATGGTAACGGCTCAAATAATTGTTCCAACGAAAATCCGGCTGATTTTGGCCCAATTCCCAGTACTGGGGCGCCTGTATTTTATGAATCAAGCTACGGTAATGCAAAACCGGCAAATCAAACCCGCTGCCATTCCAGGAAACTAAAGTCGGTTTGTATTTTTCAATGCCCTTAAAAAAACGTTCGATGATTTCTGCTTCTGGTGAATTTAACTCACCCAAAGACCAGACTTTGATTGGACTGATTTGATTGCTTTGATTGCTTTGATTACCTTGATGATCATCCTGGGCAACCACAACGGAAATAGCAACAATTTTTTGTAAATGATGCGACCAAAAATCAGGGTTCTGGTTTTTTTCTAGCCTTTTGGCAGACATGGCTGCATAAATTTCAGAATCAGAGGCTTCTGGTAAATTAAGTATCAGGCGGGCGCCATCTAGATCGGGTATGGTTTCTATGTCGTATACGAGTGTGGTCAAAATTAAACACCGCTAAGCTTATGCCAAACACAGCTTTCCACAAAAGTTTTATCCTTCGGTCGCTAAACTCGCTTCGCTCAGACACACCCTCCCTTGGAAAAACCTTTCTGGAAAGCTATTGAAGCGAGCAATGGTGCCCGGGGCCGGACTCGAACCGGCACGGAGTTTTAGCTCCGAGGGATTTTAAGTCCCTTGCGTCTACCTATTTCGCCACCCGGGCAATACTATGGAATCATGGAATCATGGAATCCAATGAAATTTTTATTGATACTTGGAGGTTGAGGCCGGAATCGAACCGACGTACACGGCTTTGCAGGCCGCTGCATAACCACTCTGCCACTCAACCAAGACATGAGTGAAAAACTCAAAACAAATGCTAAAATGGAGCGGGAAACGAGACTCGAACTCGCGACCCTAACCTTGGCAAGGTTATGCTCTACCAACTGAGCTATTCCCGCAACATGCAGTGCATTCTACAGGAACCTCAAATAATGTCAAGAGAGGGCCATTGCGCCTAAATTAAAAAGACCTAGCTCAAAGTACAAGGCAAAAATAAAACAGCCGACGCCGCAATAATTAGCATTATACAAACCTACACAGTTGACTAACCCTACCCATATAAGCCAAACTTTAGGAATGCCATCGACTTTATTCAGTGTGCCTAATCTTTTGACTTTATTCAGGATATTTATTATCCCGATTTTTGTGCTGCTATTTTATCTCCCCTTCCAATGGAGTAGGACGGCTGCTGCAACCCTTTTTGCATTTGCAGCGCTTACCGATTGGTTAGATGGCTATTTGGCTCGGAAACTCAAAGCTTTCTCTGCCTTGGGCGAATTTTTAGATCCCGTGGCGGACAAATTGCTGGTGGCTGTGGCTCTTGTTTTACTCACCCAGGCCAATCCCCAAGCCTATTTGGCCATACCGGCTGCTGTGATCATTTGCCGAGAAATTGTGGTTTCAGCCCTTCGCGAATGGATGGCGGAATTAGGCCGCAGAGCACATGTAGCCGTTTCTGCTTGGGGCAAGTGGAAAACAGCCCTGCAACTGATTGCCATTACCATGCTATTGGCCCTAGACCCGAAATCCAGCCCCCTCACCTTGAGAATGCTGGGCTATGTTTTTCTTTATATCGCTGTGTTCTTAACACTATGGTCCATGACTTTGTATTTGCGCGCAGCCTGGCAAGATTTGCAAAATTGGCAGGATACTCGGCCGCTTTAAGATCTTTAAGCTAGCACCGCTTTAATCAAGGGATCTAAAATTTTGTAATAACCCTCTTGATCAATATAAATATAATCCTTCTCTAATAAAACTTTGACTGCCTGATTGGCACTGCTGGAAGCCAAATTAAAATATTCTGAAAAAGCTTTACTGGCTGGTTCCTGAGTGGGTCCATGCATTGCCAATAACATTAATAATTTTCGCTGATTCATGCTTAGCAAAGCCAGTTCTCGTTCTGTGACTGATTTATTTTCCAAAACAAAATTTTTCCAACATTCTTCCGCTATTTTCTTAGTTGGATAGGTATTGTTTAACCATAATAAAGAACAAAATTTATTCACGTAATAGGGATGCCTTTCTGTGACTTCGAATATATGATCTAAAACCTGAGCATCTATATGATACTGCCATTTTTCTTCTGCCGCTTTCTGAATATAGGCACTGTAATCTTAAGCTTTAATTCTATTTAGTGTTATTAAATCACATAATTTATAAAAAGGCCTTTTTTTATCATAAAACATTTGTTCGATTAAGTGAGTGTTGCTTCCAGAGAATATATAGGCTATATGGGTGGATTTTTGTGCTACTTCCCTAATGGCTGCTTCAATAGAATAATTATCCATGATTTCGCCTATCACTTGAAATTCATCCATGAAAATAATAATTTTCTTGTTTTTGTTTTTTGCTAATTCATGTAATTTTTCTAATGATTGCACAATAATTTCCGGAGTGCTTTTTTTCTTAGAGTTAAAATCTAAAACTATACCACTTGGATCCAAACTCACCTTGGCTTGTAATTGAGAGAAAAAATCACTGGCTATTTTTCAATATCCTTTTCGCTTAAGGTTTTATAAAAATCCATTTGGACATAAGGCCAACCTAATTCTTCAAACACTTTTAATGCCAAGCTTGTTTTTCCATAACGACGTGGCGATATTATTAAAGAGGGATTTACACTCTTAATGTTTTGCATCAGCCTATTAATTTCTAATTTTCGATTACAAAAAGATTGGCCCATCGCTAAATAAGTTGGAAAGTAGTTCATAATCTGGCCTCATATATTATGTTTCATATATTATGAAACGTCAACTTTCAGCCTTTGGACAGCAAAAACTCTTCAACGTTTATGCCCATGATTCTTTCTGATGTGAAATTATTTTTATTAATCACCAATAATTTTGAACTGGGATTGGGAAAGCTTTTGAAAAACCATAGGAAATTGCTAGCCTGTTCTGGACGTAATTTTACTTCAATATAAGTTTCATTTTGATTATTATTGGGTATTACAAAATCTATTTCATGGGTTTTAGATTGCCAAAAATTCAATATTTCAGGAAAATAATCAAAACTATGAATACAGGATTGGCGCCAAATTTCTTGTGCCACAACCCATTCCATGATAAAACCTAAATCTGGGCCTAAATTTTTAAGTTCTGCGATGGTTCTTGGTTTTTTAGGATGCCAGGTGATAGCCGCCAATAAATTGGTAAAATGGTACTTGCATGGTTTTCTAAATATACTGATTTTTCTATCTGCATCATAAGGGAAGGACGGTAATACTATCATTAAATCTGTGAGTAAATTAATATAGCCTTGGGCAATCGTATTATTCGCCATGCCACTTTCTTTGGCCAATTTACTTTGGCCGACTGGATTGCCAGCCATTCTAAAAATACTTTGTAAAATAGCCAATAGATAAGTTCTTGATCGATTATGGGCTGCAAATTCACCAAAAACCCAATCGTTAATAATAGAGGTAATATAATCCGGTAAGCGGCCTGTTTCGGCCAAAGCATTTATGCCTACTGGAGAACCACCGGATAAAATATAGGCAAACAAAGCATCTTCTTTAAAAAAATCACCGCATTTTTTTTTGAAATTTTTATAAGCAACCGGCGTAAATATATATTCTGTTTTACTTAATTTACCTTTACGACCTGGTAGGCGTTCAATCCCTCGTCTTAAATCTATGGCTTTCGATCCTGTGGTGATTGAGAAAATATTTTTTAATTCGCCTGAATCTAGTAAGCGTTTAGTTGTTTTTTGCCAATCT
>JBJSZW010000130.1:0-7058 GCA_046090565.1 Gammaproteobacteria bacterium | reverse complement strand
GAGGTCGATCAGAATGTGTAAAAACGCTTCAATCTTTTTTACAAGATCGATGCAAAAAATATAGACTCACCATTTCTAAACCTGGTGTTTCTGCAATCCATTGTTCTGGCTTAAGTACCCATATTGCTTATGGAACATTATCGATTCGTGAAATCGAGCAAGCTACAAAAAAAAGGATAAAAGATTTAAACGCTGATGACAGTTTACAAACAAACAACTTAAAATATAATTTAAAAGCTTTTTTATCACGACTTGCTTGGCGCTGTCATTTTGTTCAAAAGCTTGAACAACAGCCAGAGATTGAAACAAAATCCATGCATCCAGCTTTTGAAGGAATGAGAGAGCCCTATTTCCGAGAAAATTATTTTGAAGACTGGAAATATGGCAATACGGGATACCCTTTGATTGACGCATGCATGCGAAGTATCATTCAAAATCGCTGGATTACTTTTCGCATGCGAGCCATGTTAGTATCCTTTGCAAGCTATCATTTATGGCTTGATTGGAGGAAAACGGCACCTTTAAAAAAACTAAGAATTCCATAATAAATAAAAAACAAATGACCTTTGATTTTTAAGAGAGTAGAAATGAGTAAGATAGTATTAAATTTTTTTATGATAGGAGCAATGATGATAAATTCTGATAACGCCCATTCTTCTGAAAAAGCAAGGGAAAAAACAGCTTATAACTTTTCCTTTAAGTATTTAAACGAGGATAAAAAACTCAATCTTTCAGATTTTGATGGAAAAGTCATTTTAGTTGTCAATACTGCATCAAAGTGTGGTTTTACATCTCAGTATGCCGATCTTGAAAAACTGTATAAAGAGTATCAAGATAAAGGCTTAGTGATTATTGGGGTTCCCAATAATGACTTTGGAAGCCAAGAACCTGGAAGCAATGAGGAAATAGCTACTTTTTGTCAACTAACTTATGGTGTTACTTTTCCAATGACGCAAAAAGAAGAGGTTTCAGGGGCTAATGCTCACCCTTTTTACAAATGGGCAAAAGATACTTTAGGATTTGGAACGGCCCCTAAATGGAATTTCCATAAATATCTTATTAACAGAGAAGGGAAGCTGATTGATTATTTTCATTCAACTACTGCACCACAAAGTGAGAAGTTTAAAAAAGCTATTAAAAAATCTTTAGATGAAAATATGTTAAAGGCCTCTGAATGAAAACCATTCGTTTTATTTTTTGGGATCAATTATCCCATTCTATTTCTTCCTTAAAAGATATTAGTGCCCATGATACCGTTTTAATGTGTGAGTTACGTCATGAAGTAACCCGCATTCCCCATCATCCTAAAAAAATTGCTTTATGGTTTTCAGGCATGCGTCATTTTGCTGAAGAATTAAGAAATAAAGGAATAAATGTTCGATATATGGATTTTAATGATTCCTCAAACACGCACACCCTTTGTAACGAAGTTAAACGAGCAATCCATGATCTTGGAATTCAGAAAATTATTGTCACAGAGCCTGGCGAATATCATTTTCTAGAGACAATCAAATCATGGGAAAAATCTTTAAATGTTCATGTAGAAATTCGCAGCGATGATCGTTTTTTGTGCTCCAAAGATGAATTTAAGAGCTGGGCTCATAATAAAAAAGAACTACGTATGGAGTACTTTTATCGAAATATGCGAAAAAAGTATGACATTCTCATGGAACCTGATGGATCACCTACGGGAGGTCTTTGGAATTATGATAAGGAAAATCGTAAACCACCATCATCGACCATCAGATCTATCAAACGCATCAGTCATAAAAAGTCAGATATTTTAAAAAGTGTTTTAGATGTGGTGCGCGATGATTTTAATAATCATTTTGGTGATTTAGAGCCCTTTTATTACGCCATTACACGGGATCAAGCTTTAATAGAACTGGATCATTTTATTGATAAAATTTTGCCGCATTTTGGTGATTACCAAGATGCAATGCTTAAGGACGATGCGTATCTTTATCACTCTCTTTTATCATCGTATATTAATATGGGGCTTTTATTGCCCTTAGAAATTTGTCAGAAAGCCGAAGCAGCTTATAAAAATCGTAAAGTAGCGCTGAATTCCGCTGAAGGTTTTATTCGTCAAATTCTTGGATGGCGAGAATTTATAAGAGGGATCTATTGGCTTAAAATGCCTGAGTATGGAGAACTCAATACCCTTGATGCAAAAACCCCCCTCCCTGAGTTTTACTGGGGAGGAAAAACCCACATGACATGTATTTCAGAAGCTGTTTCTCACACAAAAGTTCACGCCTATTCCCATCATATTCAGCGCCTTATGGTCACAGGGAATTTCGCCCTCCTTGCTGGATTAGATGTCAAAGAAGTCCAAGAGTGGTATTTAGCTGTCTATAGTGATGCTTATGAATGGGTTGAGATGCCTAATACTCTTGGCATGGCTCTTTTCGGGGATGGTGGAATTGTGGCGAGTAAACCTTATGCCGCAAGTGGTCAATACATCAATAAAATGAGTAATTTTTGCAAGAAATGTCACTATGACATCAAAGATATCACAGGGCCCAAAGCCTGTCCTTTTAACGCGCTCTATTGGAATTTTTTACAACATCATCGCGAATCTTTTTCAAAAAACCCTCGTCTTTCCTTTATGTACGCCACATGGGATAGGTTTGAACCCTCCAAAAAAAATGCCATCACATCCAAGGCATCTCAGATTTTAAAAGAAATGGAATGTGGAAGGCTCTGATGTCTAAAGCTATTGAGAAAACTCATCTCCCTCAGAAACTATGCATTGTGTGCAATCGTCCTTTTACCTGGAGAAAAAAATGGGAAAAGGTTTGGGATGACGTTAAATATTGCTCTCATAAATGTCAAAAAAATAAAAAATCTTCTTTAAAAACTGAGAATAGAAAATGAAAAAAATCGCTATTATTGGGGCAGGTTTATCAGGCATTACCTTAGCCAAAAAACTTTCACAAAAAGTGGATGTGCATATATTTGAAAAAGGCAGAGGCATTGGTGGACGCATGAGCACGCGATATGCTGATCCTTTTGTTTTTGATCATGTGGATTGGTCGGAAAGCTTATATCCCCACGGATAAATCCGGGGGCTTTACCCTTTTTTTTGGTAAGGAATCTCAAAGAGCAACAGAGTCTGATTTGATTTTCAGGTAAAAAATTGTTATTGTAGTGTTCAGGTATTGGCCAGACAGTCGCTGAATCCGTGTATTTATGCATAACTAGAAATAGATTATCCAATTTATGGTAGGATTTGGAGGAAAGTCCGGGCTCCACAGGGCAAAGTGCCAGGTAACACCTGGGCAGTTAACTTCAAGGTTAATGGACGGAAAGTGCCACAGAGAATATACCGCAAGCGGCTCGTAAGGGTTGCTTGTAAGGGTGAAAAGGTGTGGTAAGAGCACACCGCGCCGGTGGCAACATCGGTGGCAGGGCAAACCCCACTGGGAGCAAGACCAAATAGAAACTCATTCGTGCGGCCCGCACGGAGTTTGGGTAGGTTGCTTGAGGCCTTGAGTGATCAAGGTCCTAGATAAATGACTGTCCACGACAGAACCCGGCTTATCGGTCAATACCCCCAATAGCTTGCCAGAAAGGTTTTTTCCAAGGGAGAGCGTGTCTGAGCTTTGCTAAGTTTAGCGACCGCAGGGCTAAACTTTTGTGGCAAGCTATAAAAAATTAGAAAACATCGAATACTACTGTACTACTAAAAGGAAAACACAGATCATGACTTCAGCTGCTTTAGAAAGAACTTTGTCTATCATCAAGCCAGATGCCGTTGCCAAAAATTGCATTGGTGCGATTTTATCCCGTTTCGAACAACAAGGCCTGCGTGTCATTGCTGCCAGAATGATGCAATTAAGCAAAGAACAAGCAGAAAAATTTTATGAAGTGCACAAAGCGCGTCCATTTTTCAATGATCTGGTGAAATTCATGATTTCCGGTCCTGTGTTGGTTTCTGTTTTGGAAGGCAGCAATGCTGTGTTCAAAAACCGAGACATCATGGGCGCGACGAATCCTAAAGAAGCAGCACCAGGAACCATCCGTTCAGATTTTGCGGATAGCATTGATGCCAATGCGGTACATGGTTCAGATGCGTCAGAAACCGCAGCCCTAGAAATTCAATTTTTCTTCAAACCGGAAGAATTGTGTTCCAGAACAGCCTAGGCCAGTTGCTTGAACAGATAGCTTTCCAGAAAAGTTTTTTCCAAGGGAGAGCGTGTTTGAGCGAAGCGAGTTTAGTGACCGCAGGGGAAAATTTTTGTGGAAAGCTATAACGCGCAGGCGGTTTCGTTTTTTGATCAAGATCCCGCCATGTTGGAGGCTCTGCTTCCAGCTTGGGGGGAGCGTTCCTTTCGGGCGACTCAGCTTTTAAAATGGGTGTATCAGCGCAATATTATCGATTTAGATGCCATGACAGATCTAGGCAAGGCCCTGCGGGAAAAATTAAAACATAGTTTTTCCTGGGAACTGCCCCTTATCGTCCGTGAAAATTTGTCCAGCGATGGAACCATCAAATGGCTATTGCAAGTGGCGGGTGGTAATTTTATTGAAACCGTTTATATTCCAGAAGCAAAACGTGGCACTTTGTGCATTTCTTCTCAAGTGGGCTGTATGCTCAACTGCAGTTTTTGTTCCACAGCCACTCAGGGCTTTAACCGTAATTTAAAAACCAGTGAAATCATTGGCCAAGTGTGGCTGGCTACTCAAAGGCTGATCGCTTTGAATCGAACACCGGGAATTACGAATGTGGTGCTCATGGGCATGGGCGAACCCATGTTGAATTTGGATCAAGTGGTGCCAGCTTTGCGTTTGATGTTGAATGATAGGGCTTTGGGACTTTCCAAACGCAAGGTCACTTTAAGTACTTCAGGTGTGGTGCCGAATATTGCCCTCCTGCAATCGCAGGTAGATGTGGCCTTGGCGGTTTCTTTGCATGCCCCAAACGACCCCCTGCGCAATACCCTGGTGCCTATTAATAAAAAATATCCCCTAAAAGAACTCATCGCTGCCTGTAAGGCCTATATTGGGCCCGAGAAAAAACGCAGCATCACCATGGAATACGTCATGTTAAAAGACGTGAATGATACCCAGGCCATAGCCAAAGAATTGATTAGACTGCTCGAGGGCGTGCACTGCAAAATTAATTTGATTCCCTTTAATCCCTTCCCAGGTGCAAAGTATGAGTGTTCCGATTATAATACAATCTTGAATTTCCAAAAGAAATTGAATACAGCAGGCTTTGTAACCACCATTCGTAAAACCAGAGGGCAGGATATTGATGCGGCTTGTGGGCAATTGGTGGGTAAGATCATCGATAAAACATCGAGGCAAGAAAGACATGATTCAAAAAATGATGCAAGCCATAGCAGCCCTACGAATCTTAGCAATAGGATCCCTATTGTCGTTAACGCTGTCCTGTAGCGATCTCAACAGCAAAGCTGATTTTAAAAATAGCGATCAGAAAAAAAACAGCAATACCCAAAACAACACAGCAGAAGCAGATTTAAATGCGGATGAAAAACAGCCGGATTTAAAGCAAGCAGCCAGATTAAACGCAGCTTTGGGCATTGGCTACTTGGATCAAGGCGATGTGGTGCGTGCCAAAGAAAAGCTGTTTAAGGCCATTGGTTTTGATAAAAACTCCCTAGAGGCCAATACTGCCCTGGCTTTTTTCTACGAGAGAATCAAAGATTATCCGGAAGCGGAAATTTATCACAAAAAATCATTAAAAATTTCAAAAGCCAGTCAAAATTATGGTGGAACCTACAATAATTATGGGGCTTATTTGTGTCGTCAAAATCGCTATTCAGAGGCTGAAGCCCAATTCATCAAGGCTTTGGAAGACAAGGCCTACAGTGGCACTTCAGACGTCTATGAAAATTATGGCTTGTGTGCCAAACTTTTCAAGGATTATAATAAGGCCGAGCGCCACTTAAAAACGGCCTTGGATCAAAATCCAAGCAAGTATCATATCTTTATGAGCCTCTCAGATTTGTACCGTTTAGAAAATAAAACAGATTTGGCCCAAGCCTACGAGCAAAAATACAAAGAATTGGCCTTACAGGCTGAGCATTTAAATTCAGAGCCTGAGAAGAATTTTGATAAAAATTAAGACAGAGAATTTTTAAATCATGACCATGAAGTGCCAGGGTATTCGCGGAATGCCCGATGTCCTACCCCAAGAAACCCATAAATGGCAGCATTTTGAAGCCTTGTTTTTGAATTTGGCCCAAAGTTTTGGCTACCAAGAAATGCGTTTGCCTATTTTAGAAAAAACAAGCTTGTTCAAAAGAACCATTGGCGAAGTCACGGACATCGTTGAAAAAGAAATGTTCAGTTTTGAAGATCGCGATGGCGAGAGTATCAGCCTTCGGCCAGAGGGAACAGCCTCCTGTGTGCGAGCCTGTTTGGAACATGGCCTCCTTTACAATCAAACCCAACGCCTTTGGTACCGCGGTCCCATGTTTCGCTATGAAAAACCCCAAAAAGGCCGTTATCGCCAATTCAATCAAATTGGCCTCGAAGCCTTTGGTTTTACAGGCTATGCCATTGAATTAGAACACTTGGATTTGGCTCATAGGTTTTGGCAGGCCTTAGGCATTCAGGAGGCTGTGTCTTTGGAAATCAATACCCTAGGTAGCCCGGCATCTCGTGAAAATTACAAAAAAGCCCTGGTTAATTTCTTAGAGCAGCATCTAAATGCACTGGACGAAGATTCAAAACGCCGGCTGTACACCAACCCTTTAAGAATTTTGGATTCCAAAAATCCAGACACGCAGGCCATATTAAGTGCGGCGCCTGATTTAGAAAATTATTGGGATACAGTCACAGTAGAAGACTTTGAAAATTTAAAACAGGGCCTACAGGCTTTGGGCATTGCCTATACAGTGAATCCGCGTTTGGTACGGGGCCTGGATTATTACAACAACACGGTTTATGAGTGGAAGACAGATCGCTTAGGCGCTCAAGGGACGATTTGTGCCGGGGGGCGTTACGACAATCTAAGCAAACATTTGGGAGGAGAGGCCACGCCAGCAGCGGGCTTTGCCCTAGGCCTGTAGGCCCTGTTTTAA
>JBJSZW010000129.1:0-11668 GCA_046090565.1 Gammaproteobacteria bacterium | reverse complement strand
GAACCTACTCTATGCCGTAAAAGTTCAAATAATAATTTAATAGCCCGCATATTATTAATTGAACTTTTACGGCATAGAGTGGTTCGCTTGTTAAAGAGAAATCGGTTGAGAATGATGCTTTGGATGCTGTAAGAAATGCGCAAGTATTTCTGAGAGCCAAAGAGAGTTTTCAATTTTGTTCTTAGAACCCCTGGGCTTCAGCCGTAGGGAGTTTCAGTTGAAGATCCAGAGCATATCATCCAAAAAGTACGCGATGAGAGAATGGAGGGTTTGTAATTGTTATTTTAGTTTCGATCAAAGAACTGGTTTTGAGAATTTTCAGAATTTAAGCGGCTATCAATATAAGTGGGCATGTTGTCTGCATTTAGCACAGACTTACCAACAAGTTCTATAACCTTGGGTAAGAAGATTAAAGCACCGCCAATGGCTAGGGCAAAAATCGGTTTATTCAAGTGGATTTGGACAGGGTTTTCCCGTTGTTGCCTTAAAAGATAAAGGCCACCAATGCAAAAACAAAAACCAGAGACCCAAGCAATGGTAAGGGCAATTCGCCCAAAAGCGGAGACTTGTTTAATAAGCACTTTATCTACCAGGCCACTTAAATCTTCAGGATGATGGTTGGCATGAGCCAAAGCTGGAATAGCGCCTAATACTAAAAAAACAGCCAATGCTTTAGCAAGTGTTTTAAGTAAAGGAGATTTAATTTTGGAAAATATAGAAAACATAATAAAGGGCCTCGTCGTATTGATTTATCATAAAACAATAGATAGGGCGGTTATTTTCGATTTAAAGGGGGAGCTTCGAAAAAACCGTGCTGCGCCAATACTCGATTTGAGTTTTAAAGTATTTGCGTGTAGGTAGCAGGCGAACATGTTTCATGAGGGGGTGGTTGATTTGTTGTTTTAGATCAATTCCGCAATCTAATAAACTTTGTCCAAAGACGGAAGGGTTAGAACTACCGGGGCCAAAAATATTTTCAATGGCTGTTTTACGTTCCTGCAAACTTAAGTAAACGGAAAGTAATTTGCCTTTGTAGGGGGCATCTTTCAACATGCCGCAAAATAAAACGCGGCAGAAATGATTCAAAGCTGTTTGAGTAATTTCTGGCAAAAACAATAAAGTAGCCGTTTGGCGATCGCCTTGGGAAATGCCGTCAATAAACAAGTAAAGCGCACAAAAATTACAGCTGGTGGCTAGATTACTTAAATCATTGTTTTCGTATTGGTGATCAATATTTATAATTTCTTGGTATTTATCCGAGCTAAAGCCACAGAAACGGCAGGTGTTTTGATCCCGTTCTAGAACTTTTTTAGCCGTTATTTGAAAAGAGGCGCTTTTTTTGCGGCCCAAAAAATGCCCCCAGTTGCCACGCTTGGCAATCAGATGCAGGGGCAAAAAATGGTCTGCACTTGATTTTTCTGGTCCCTGTGTGCTGGCTTCAGCGCCTTGTGATGCTGGGGAGGCTTGAGATGTTTCGGATTCGTTTTTTGACATTCAAATATACCTAATGTGTCTACGGCCTAGATAAGTATAATTAAAAACCCAAAGATTTAGAAATCACTCGAAGCATTGTTAAAAAGTTCAGGGCCAAGATGCCGCCAATAATATGGGTCACCCCTTTACCAAAGCCTTCGCCACCGCCGCTGGTTTTGGAGCTTTGTTCTATCACTTTTAAAATAATGAACCAGCCGCGCACAAAGGCCAGCAAACCAATCAATTGAACAATTTTGAATCCAATATTGGCGGTGGAACCCCAAAAAGAGCGGTTACCGGCAGCACAGCTGGTAGCGGTGGCTGCGCCTGTCAAAATGGTTTCTACAGAGCAGCCGGGTTTTAGGGTAAGTTTGCCCCCTGGTGTGAATAGAAAATCACCTTCCCCAGTTCCAAACAGGGACATAATACTAACATTACTGGCCATTGGCAGGTACAATAAGATACCGCCGATGATCAAATGCGCCAAAGGCCCAGATAATTCATTCGAGCCGCTCATTTGGGTGTTCATGTTTCCGAATTTTTTAAGTTTGGTCAGCCCAGAAAATACTTGGTGAATACCGGCAACATAGCAAAACACCAAAAGCAGAACGAAGAATGAATCCACGGTGGTACTGATGTTGGCAATCATTTCGAGGATATTCGGCGCTGCATAGGCCTGTGCGCTGGCCAATAATAAACAAGTAGCAAGACAAGCTTTTAGGGCTACTAATAAGCTATTTAAGCGATTAAATTTAAATAAAGTGTGGCTGTTGTGGCAAGGCCTCATCGAAATGACACTCCCGAACTGGTAAGAATAATATGATTATTGGCATCGATCATCACAACCTTGCCATAATCACCCAGGGCTTCGCCTTCGGTCAAGGAAAGAATTTGCCCCTCTGTTGATTTTAGCCAAACTCTGCCGGGAACGACGGCATGGATAGAATATTCTGGTTGTTGATATTCCGAAAGATTTTGGTTGTTAGAAAAATTATTATGGGCTGTTTGGTTTTTAGAGTTTTTATTAATAGGGCTGTTTAGAGGGGGAAGGGCCAAGCTATCAAAATTATCGCTGCGAGCTTCGCGCCTTGATTTGTTCAAATCTTGAGTCACTGAATTTAGCGTGTTAGAGAGTGATGAAACTCGGCTATCCACAGAAACAATCTCCGTACTGACCTTAGAAAGATTATTAGAAACCAGGGCCAAATTGCTTTCCAGTCGTGCTATTTGTTCCCGGCTTTGGGCCGCTTGTTGATTCATGGCTTCCATGGCGTTTAATAACTGCTGTATTTGAGTTCGTACTTCCTGGTTCGAAATATTCAGCAATTCAGCCTGTTGTTTGGTATTGGCGAGCTTTGCTTCTAAATCGCTGGTAGAGGCTTTGATATTGGCTTGTGCCTCTTGGCTTAATTTTTTCTTGAGATCTTCTATATTTTGTTTATTTTCTTTGTTGCGATCAGCATCTGCAAAGGCTGTTTCCAGATTATTAGAGAGATTATTGGGAGTATTGTTTTTACTTGTATTTTGAATAACGGGCTCTTTGATTAATTTGGGTGCAGGGGTATTTTCTGCGGTTTCTTGCGCTAAATTGACTTCTAATTTAGGCGATTGAAGAGATTTTTCAGGCAGTTTCAAGGGGGCGGGCTTTTCTTGTTTGGCCAGGGATTTGCCATTAGAATTCGCCTTGTTTTCAGCATGTGTTTTTTTCGCATAGGCGCTGTAGAGTGTATTCCCAGTAAAAGCCAATACAGAAAAACCCACAAGCCCAATAATTCCTAAGAACAACTTTTTTTTAAGGGCTGGATCCAAACTGGATGCCTTTTTAACAGAGACCTCTTTGAATTCAGAGCCGGTATCTTCCTCTTCATGGCTTTCCATGGAAAAGGGATCTTGGGGTTCGTCTTTTGAGTTTCTTGAATCACTCATGCTTGCTGCTCCAAATTAGCTATTATTTAGCCATTGATATCATTTAAAAATAAAAGTCCAAAACTGGTGCCTTGTTTAACCGTAATGGTAGGTTGGCGATTGCTGTTCTCGCTAATAACTTTGGTGAAGGCATCGCCCACTTTACCTAGGGCGCCAAAGAATTCTTTTTTGGCAGTTAAGGTGGGGCTGGTGGTGGTGACGCTTCCAAAGGCCGAAGTAGAAGTGGTTGCGCCTTGGTTGGTGATCACTTGGGAATAGCCACTTAAGAAAGAAGAAGCAAACAAGGCGCCATAGCGTAGTAAATAATGGTTATCGACATCGGATGCCAGAGCGGTTCTGGCTGTGTCTGGATCGATCGCGATGCCTTGAATAGCGATGGTTTTCTCTGGCATCTTAGCGCTTAGGGTGGTGAAATTAAGCGTAACCGTTTGGGCATTTTTATTGGTGGCAGAAGGAATGGTGACGTTACCAATAATACGGGAGCCTTTGAAGGGGCCGCTCACGATGGTGGCCAAAATGGGCCCGGGTTCATCGCTGTTTATGGCAGTGTCTAGGCTGGCAAAATAAATGGTACCCGCGCGTATCAAAGGCCGATTGCCACCAGGACCAACACCTGATCCTGATCCGCTGCCGGTTCCAGATCCTGCTTTGCTGCCTTTACCATCTGAATCGCCTGATTTTTCAAGTTGCTTGCCAGACCATTCGCCCGTAACAATGCTTTGAACCGGGATATTATTCCATTGGGTTTGTAATTGATTGGCCTGAGCTTGCATTTGCGTGACTAAGCGTTCGAGTCTTTTTTGTTGCATTTCGTTCAATTGGGTTTGTTTCAAACCGCGGGCACGGGCTAAAACAGATGCTTTTTGATTTTTGATAGAATGCTCTTGTTGGATACGGGATGCCTGATTTTCAGCATAATTTTTATCATTCACCAATTGTTTTAAATCTGGGGAATGTTTTTCAATGGCGGCTTTCAAAGCGGGATCATTACTGGCCAAATTATTTAAAAAAGTCGGATCATTTTTGGCAATTAGCCGAGCCAATTCTTTGTCTTGATTCAGAGCGCTACTTACGCTGGCAGGGCTGTTTGTAATAATACTCATGGCAGCTTCAGGATTTGTTTTGAGTAAGCTTTTGAGTAGATCCATGTTGCCAGACAATTGAAAACCTATTTCTGGATCCCGGCTAATAAGATTGTTTAAAAATTCAGGATCATTGGATGCCAATTGGTTGATCACAAAGGGATCTGAGCTGGTGAGTGTTTTTCTTGCGAGATCAAAATCATTTTCCATCAAGGCCTTAAAGCCTTCGCCGGAACTTTGGAAAAAGGCCTTGGCTAAGCTTGGATTTTGTTTAACCAGATCGGCTGCCAATTCTGGCTTTTGGTCGACCAAAAGGGCACTCAAGCTTGGGCTGCCTTCAATCAGATTTTTGGCCAGGGCAGGATCACTCTGCATTAAATCAATGGCCAATTGGGGATTTTTTTCTGCCAGCAGTTTAGGAATTTTAGGACTGGTTTTAAGCAATTGCCGTGCTAAATCTTTGTCTTGCTCTACCATGTTGGCGATTACAGAAGGATTTTGTTCAGCCATGATGTCTGCAATCCCAGGTTCTGCTTTCATTAGTTTTTTCGCCAATTCAGGTTCTTTTAAGATTTGATGGCTCAATTCTGGGCTGTCTTTTAAAAGATTTGGGCCTAAACTGGGGTCAGATTTAATCAAATCAATGGCCAATTTGGGGTTTTGTATGGCCAAAGTACGGCCCAAGCGGGGTGATTTTCTAAGTAAATCTTGCGCTAAAACCATGTCTTTTGTTAAGAGATTGGTGAGTTCAACAGGATTTTTCTCAGCCAAGCTGTTTAGAATTTCAGGGCTTCTTTGGATTAATTTTTTGGCAGCGTCCGGATTATTTCGAATTAAAGTAGTTAATAATTCAGGATTGTCTTTACTAACAGTTTGAGCCAATTGCGGATCATCGCTCATCATTTCTACGGCCATGTTGGGATCGAGCTTGACCAGCGTATTGCTGGGTTCTGGCGTCATGGCCAACAGGGACTTGGCTAAATTTGGATTTGCTTTGACTAGGGCCAAACTATTGTTTGGATTTTGTTGCAAAAGCAGTTTTGCTGTTTGTTGCTTTTCACGAAAGATTTTTTCTGCCAATTGAGGTTTTTCAGTCAAGAGCATTTTGCTGGCATTTGGATTTTCTCTTAAGAGTTTGTTCAATAATTCAGGATTATTTTCTGAATTTAATAATTCAGGATGATCATCTATCAAATCCAGTACCAATTTGGGATTGAGTTGAGCCAAATTATCGCTGAATTCAGATTTAGTTTGGAGAATTTTCTTAGCTAAATCAGGGCGATCTTTTAATAATTTTAAAGTTTCATTAGGTGCTTTATCCAACATGATTTTGGCTAGAGCAGGATCCGTCAGCATGCGTTCTGCTAATTCAGGCTTATTTTTGAGGAGTTCTTTCATGAAAGCGGGGCTGTTTTCAGCCAATTTCATGAGCTCATCGGGGTTGTCGCTGCTTAAATCCAAAGCCAAATTTGGGTTTTTTTCCATCAATAATTTATTGATTTGATTGTTTTTACGCATCAAATCCTTCATAAATTGGGGATCTTGTTTGGCCAATTCTAAGGTAACATCAGGTAACAGATCCGTTGCCAAATTGGGTTCTTGCCTTAACAATTCTTTGGCAAATGCCAAATCTTGCAAGGCCATATTTTTCAAAACTCCTGGGTTCGATTTTTCAAAATCTTTGGCCAGTTTGGGTTGGTTACTTAAAACATATTTGGCCAATTGCGGATCTTGGGCCAATAAGGGGCCAAAAAGCTCTGGAGCTTGTTTGAACATCGTTGTAGCCAATTTTGGATTTTGGCTCACCAAGGCCAAAACCTCTTTGGGATTTCGGCTTAAAAATAATTTTGCCAGATCAGGATTTTGCTCGGCAATCATTTGGGCCACTTGCGGATCTTCAGCCATGATTTTCAAAGCCAAATCGGGGCTGCTGGTGGCAATGCGCTTGGCAATGGCACTGCTTTTTTTGGCCAGCTGTTTGCTTAAATCTTTGTCTTGATTCAAAATGCTTAAGCTGTTTTCAGGATCTTGTTCTACGAGATTTTCAGCAATTTTTGGATTTTGTTGCATTAATCTTTTGGCCAAACTAGGCTCGTTTTTTAAGAGTTTAGTAACGGCATCTCGGCTGTATTGCGATAAAATCTGGGCACTGTTGGGATTATTTTCTATGAGTTTAACGGCATAATCTGGGTCTCGAAAGCCTAGATTTTTCGCAAAATTAGGATTGTCCCTTAACAAGGCATGGGCAGTAGCTTCATTTTTTTTGGCCAGCTTATAAGCCAATTCGGGATTTGTTTCTGCAATTTTTTTAGCAACGGCTGTGCTTTTGGAAATAACCTCTTGGGCCAAATCAGGCGTATTTTCCAAAAGCTGGCTGGTGGCTAGGGGTTCTTTTTCCAAAAGGCTTAAAGTAAGTGGGGGGTAATCTTTCATTAATTTTTTGGCCAACTCAGGCTGATTCACCACCAATTCTTTTGCAATTTCAGGGGCAATGGCAATGATTTTATCCGCAATTTTAGCATCGTCTTGGCTAAGTTCCAGGGCCACTTTCGGATTGTTTCGGGCTAGTTTTTCCGTAAAATTAGGATTATGGGTGATTAATTGCTTGGCCAAACGTTTGTCTTGTAAAGCCAGGGCCATGGCCAAGTCTGGCAATGCATCGCTGATTTTTTTAGCTAATTCACGATCAGCAAACATTAGTTTTTTAGCCAATGTGGGGTTTTGTCCAATCACACGGAGGCTGGCATCTGGATTTTGTTGGATCAGTGTTTTTGCAATTTCTGGGTTTTCCTGCATCAGCTCGGCAGCTTTGCCAGGCTCTGTGCTTAATAATTTCGCACTCAAATCTCGATTAAATTTTAAAATATCGCTGGCCAACTCGGGGCTGGTTTTGAGTAATTTTTCCATGTAATCGGGGTTGAGGCTGCTTAATTTTTTGATCAAATCAGGCTGATCACGCAAGATCAATCGGGCTAAATCAGGATTGTTTTGAGCCAATTGTAGGGCCAAATCTGGTTTTTGTTCAACTAAATTATTCACCAAACCTGGGTTTTCAGACAAAATGCTCAAAGCCCTTTCAGGTTCTTTTTCCAATTCTCGAATCAGTTTTTGAGCAGTGATAGGGTCTAATTTTGCTAAACTTCCAATTTTATTAAACATGAGATTGGCTAATTCGGGTTTGTTTTTAATCAATTCCAGGGCCAATTGGGGATTTGTTTTGGCCAGAGCTTGGGCTAGGCCTGGGTTATCGCGCAGTAGCGCTGGGCCCTGTTCGGGATTGTCTTGAATGGCTTTGATCAAAGCCTGGACAGTTTCTGGTTCTAGGCTGCTGGGCGGTACCTCTGCAAATAAATCTTCGGCCAAACTTGGGTTGTCGTTTAAAAGCTTTTGGGCAAGCTCAGGGTTTCTTACAACCAATTCATAGCCTAAACCTGCGTTTGCGCTTAATATTTCTTGAGCTTTTGTGGGATTTTGTTCAATTTCACTGATCAAAGCTTGAATGTCTTGTTCTTTGGCGAAGTTATTGGCCACATCTTGGCTAGAACCGGCGCCTTGGTTAGGGCAACAACAGGAACAATCACCTGGTGTGCCTGTGGCGTTTGATTTGTTCAGTTGCGTACTAAAATAGGCGTCTCGAATATTTTCTGCATTGGTTTCTTTGGTATTTAACAAAGTAGGAACAGAACTTTGGCCTGTTTTTTTAGCATTTTCCGCTAATTTTTCATTGTTTTGTTTTAGAAGTTCTGCATAGCGAGGATTGTTTTCAGATCCTGGTAGGGCTGTTAAATTTTGTGGGCCAGATTCTGTAACAGCTGGCGGTTCAGTACTTACATTTTTTTTAAACAAGGTCCAAAGTGAGGAAATTGTTCCAAAAAGAATAAAAGCGCCCAAAATAACCAAGAGGATGCGTTTTTTAATTTTTTGATCGGGTAGTTTCATGTTTATATCCCTTTGATCATGATCTTAATTGGTTTTCCTGCTTCAGAAGCTAGAATCAGTGGCGTTTGTGCCATTTCGTAGACATGGGTACCATCTGGGCTCGATAAGGTGGATCGCCAGCCTGGGGAAAGGACCGTGAGGGGGCTTCTGAAGATCAAGGTACTGCCGGTTAACCAAGCACGACCTGGTCCACCGCTAACAATCAATTCTTGGCTATTGGGTGGTGGAATGCCGTCTAAGGCATTGATCAAATAACTGGGTGTGGCCTGGGGTAAGTCTTGAACAATAGGCGCCTGAGCATTAGGCCCCCGCGCCTTGACTTGTAAATCCAAACGATAATCCACTTCTTTTTGCCCAGCCACCAAAGAAACGGTAATCGGGGTTTCCAATTTGGCCAAACGAATGGCCATGTTGCCTGTGGCATAGGGCGTGGTGCTTTGCATAAACAGGGTATGCGTTTTACGATCCCATTGGATATTAAATTCTCGGCTATTACCTAAGCTGTAATCAGCCAAGGGCCAGGGTTTCCCTGTGGAATCTAAAAACATAATGGAGCTTACATAGCCTGCGGCCAAACGAATCACTGGCGGTGCAAAACCGGGAGAAAGCTCAATTTGCATGGTGGAAGAAACAGGCCGAGGCGGTGCCGTCGCAGGCACAGTAGAGGCTCTTTGGATCAGTTCCTGCTGTTTTCTTAATTCTAAAATTTGATCGGGGGTGAGTGGGGATTGGCTGTCTAGCAATTGCTTAAAAGCCTCCGAGCGAAGGGTTTTAGGAGGCAAGGTTTTTGCTTTTTTCGGGCCTTCTGGCAAAATGGGTAAGCCCCCAAAATCAGGTCCCATTGTAAAAACACGGCCCTCGGGTTTGTTGAGCTCTTCTAGATTTTGTGGCGGGCTAGGAACTGCTGGTATATCAGTGTTGGTATTGCTGCTTGTGTTATCTGTCGTAACTGAACTTAAATTAGCACCTGGGCCTGTGAAAGGTTTATCAATCGATTGATTATGAGTATTTTGATTCCCTCCCAAGGTACTGGCTAGGTATTTTGCTTGATCTTGTTGTTTTCTGTCTTCAATATTTTGGCCAAGGGCATTTAAGGCATCGTAGGAATTTTTGAATTTTGGAGTTTCTTCGTCTGCAGCAAAGGCAATACTTGGCAAGCTTAGGCCCAGTCCTAGGCTGCACCCTAGGACTGCATTTAAAAGCAATCCTGCCTTGATCTTTCTGATATTCGATTGCACTTGTTTTTCTTTGCCTGCCTTATTTTCTCTACAATGCTTCATCCTGCAGATCCTTTGTTATTAAATACTATTAAACTCTTAAAAATTATTAAAATCATTGACTAAAAGTCTCCAAAAAGCCTGATGGGATAATTTGAAAATCAACAATCGCAATGCCATAGCTGTTGTTTTTTTGTAAGGTGCGATTAATCCGGACGCCAATATTTCTGTTGCTTACCACGGGAGCTTTGCCCGCAGTGGTCGTTGTAACTGTGGTTTGAACATAAGCAGTCCAGCTTTTTTCCCCTGTAATAGGATCTTCGCCTTCTTCAAGAATAAAGCCCGGGGTACTTGCAATGGCCAGCACATCCCATTTATTCGCACGAACATTATTGATTTGATCAACCATGGTATTCAGATAGAGCCTATAGCCTGCTTCGGTAAAATAGATTCTCATTTGTTCTAGTTGTTGATCGAGGTTCAAAAAATTCATGGTGTAGGCTGACGTTACCGCGATTGTAGCCCATCTGGCAAGGGGTTTGAACGAGATGCTGGGAACCGTATTGCTGCGAATGGGTTCTTCATCTGTTGTAAAGAAAGCATAGTTTCTTTGGTGATCGGTAAAAAAAATAATATAAGCACAAATCAAGAGTCCCAAGCCTAAGAGTAGGCCTGAAAAAGATACGAACCAGCCCTTGCCTTGGTAGTGCGAGGCGCTTTTTATCGCGTTTGTTCTGGGGATTGATTTATTATCAATCATATAAAATGCTCTGTGTAGGGCCTTGTTAAAATTTAGTTAACTAGTTAAATTAATTCTTAAATATATTATAGGAGGTAAATACACTAGATCAAAATTAAGCTCTATAATAACAATATCAAGGGGGTCGTGTTTTAGTGGATAGGTCATTGGAATTAGTTCTGTGCAGAAATTTTTTCTATTATCAAAGGTATCGCAGTGCCATGTTTTTTTTCTTGGCCCTGGTTGTAATCTTGGCCAGTAGCCTGTTTGTTTTGTACAAAGAGATAGAAACTTATAACCAGCCCATTTATCTGTTAACGGATCCAGATGGCAATACCATTCCGGATGTTCCAGTATGGCAACCATTAGATAATCGATATATTTTGAGATGGGTCGAAAATACTGTGCCTGAAATTTATAATTTTGACTTCGTCAATTACCTACAATTGTTCTATACCAAAAGGATTTATTTTACAATTCCAGGTTTAGAAAACTTTGTACGGGCTCTGGTTAATTCTGCCAATTTAGAATCTGTAAAGGCAAGAAAGCAGGTGGTGTATTCAGAAATCATTGGTCGGGCCAAGATTATCAATCAGGGTTCTGTGGCTGGCCATGTGATGTGGGCGGTGTCTTTGCCTCTGCGTGTTAAGTACGAAAATGCACCAGGTGAAAGCCTGATTCAAGATGGTGTAGCCTATTTGCAAATTATTCGTGGCGATATTTTACTTACCGTCAACAACGGCGGCTTGGCAGTGCATCAATTTGTGTTTCAGGAAAATACCGATGCAAGAAAATGAAATTACTCTAGATAATAATGAGCATTTTTACAGAGACTTTAGGGGCTGGACGCTTACTTTATTTTTCTTTGTGAGCATACTGTTTGCAGCTTTGGTTATTTTAGCAATGGATATGACTCAATTTGTACCCACCAAAAGATACTTCGCAGTGGATCGTGAAAAGCGTTTGATTCAAGAACCTCCCCTGAACCAAGCCTTGCTTTCAGACAATGCTCTTTTAACTTGGACCAGTGAAGCCCTAATGAATTCTGCTTCAGGTAATTTTATGACTTTTGTGAAAATGAGAATGGAAGCCAAGCAATATTTTACAGAATCAGGTTACGACAGTTATTTGGATTTATTAGATGCAACGGATCTTAAAAAAAGAGTAGAAGGCAGCCGTTATGTTGTGTCTGCAGCGGTAAGCAAGGCCAGGCTTTTAAGCAGCGGGACAGTGGCTGGTGTGTATGCTTGGAATGCAGACACAAAACGTAAATTCAAATTAATTTCTGCATT
>JBJSZW010000128.1:0-3888 GCA_046090565.1 Gammaproteobacteria bacterium | reverse complement strand
GGGAGATTCCGTGCGCCAGAACTATTATTTAAACCCTCTTAATTAATGAACACAGAGGACAAAACCATGAAAGAAACTAACAATTCCGCTACCACCAACAAAACCCAAAAATCTAGCCAAGATATTCGCAATAATATTTTATTCACTGATATTACAGCACAGGAAGAAGTATTTGTACGCGGTGGATGGGGTGAAATAGTAGGTAGACCCAAAATGCCTGGATAATGTAAGTATTGATTAAATGTTGATCATTAAAGTCCTAACTTCCGAGATATTATAGTTTCGGAAGTTTAACTTATTTTTTAGCTATTTATGAAAATAGACGATTCTAACTTCTTCACCTAAATCCTGAACTCCTACCCCTCACAGATAAATTATTCAGAAAACCCTAAATCAATTTAGACATAATTCTCACGAATACATATAATATATGTATGCAAGTTGAATGGAATCCTGAAAAAGCTAAAAGCAATTTACAAAAACACGGAGTCAGTTTTTCTGATGCTGAGGCTGTGTTGTTCGATCCTTATGCACTTTCTTTTGAAGATCAATCAGCACAAGGTGAACAGTGATTTATTGTTATGGGAATGGATCTCCTTTGGCGGTTGCTGGTGGTAGTCTATACCTATCGAGGTGATAACATTCGCTTAATTTCTACCCGTCCTGCTACTCCTAAGGAGAGACGTAAATATGAAACCGGAATATGATTTTGATCAGGCTAAACGGGGTGCAATCGTCCCACAAGAAGGTAAAACTCGCATTACCATCTATATTGATAATGATATCTTAGAAGCGTTTAGACAAAAAGGAGACGCTGAAGGGAAAGGTTATCAAACAATGATCAATCAAGCGTTACGACAATATCTTGATCAAGCCAAACTCCCCTTAGATGAAGATACACTACGCCGGATTTTTCAAGAAGAACTGCGGGCTGTAACTTTTGTTAGTTCAATAGAGTAGATTACAAAACTATAACCCAAAAATCATTATGCAAATCACCCTTGAACTCCCTGATGAAATAGCAGAAAAATTACAGTCTGTTAATATTTCTCGGCGTATTTTGGAACTAATCACTGCCGATTATTACCGTCAAGGTCAAATTGGTGCTTCTGAAGTAAGACGAATACTCAAATTTGCTTCTCGTTGGGAAACCTACGAATTTCTTAAGCAAGAAAAAGCTTATTTACCCTATACTGAAACTGATTTAGAACAAGATGTTCAAACTATTCGTCATCTTTTAGCTTCGGAATGATTATTATTTCTAATACTTCGCCCATTAATTACTTGATTTTATCGGAAAGTTTGTTACAAAGATTGTTAGATAAACATAATTTGTCAAATAGATAATACCCACTCAACCTGCAATAATATAGCACTACGCGCGATGGTTAGGACAGGTGTAAATCCTGAAACCCTTTCACATCTTACTGTTCCCTGTTCCCTGTTCCCTGTTCCCTTTCATCGTAGCGCTATAGAGTTAAACTAATATAACATCTTTAACTTATGCCAAAATATCCGATTGTCTTACAACATAGTGAAGAAGATTGCGGAGCCGCTTGTTTAGCTACCATTGTTAAATATTATCATAAAAACTTTAGTATTAATCGCATTAGAGAAACCGTAGGTACGGGTCAATTAGGAACAACATTAACAGGTTTAAGAAGAGGTGCAGAAAATTTAGGATTTGATGCGCGTTCGACCAGAGCACAACCGCAAATATTAGATCAGATGAAAAATGCACCTTTACCCGCCATTATTTACTGGAAAGGGTATCATTATGTGGTTTTATATGGACAAAAAGGTAAAAGATATATTATTGCAGATCCTGGTGTGGGGATGCGTTATGTGACCCGTCAAGAATTATCAGAAAGTTGGTCAGGATTTATTACTCTTTTATTACAACCTGATCCGATACGTTTTGCTCAACAACCTGACGATAAAATTGAGGGAATAGGGAGATTTTTTCAGCGTATTGCGCCTTATAAATTGATTATATTTGAAGTTTTATTAATTAATAGTGTTCTCGGTCTTTTAGCCTTAACCTCTCCCTTTCTGATTCAAATTTTAACGGATGATGTATTAATTAGAGGAGAAGAACAAATCCTAAGAGGATTAGCCATAGCGATTATTATAATGAATTTAGTTAGTAGTGGATTACAAGTGATTCAAGCTAACTTAAGTATGCAATTTTCTAATCGGTTACAATTAGGATTAATTAAAGAATTTGGTCGCAAAATATTAAATTTACCTTTGCAATATTATGAAACTCATCGCAGTGGGGAGGTGGGAAGCCGTTTAAAAGATATTCAAGAAATTAATTTCTTTATTTCTCAATCGTTTGTTAGAGTTTTGACTCAATCTTTTACCGCTATTATTTCGTTGAGTTTAATGCTATTTTATAGTTATAAATTAACTTTATTAATCATATTTATCACCTTATTGAGTGCGACATCATCTTTAGTTTTTTTGATGTCTTTAAGAAAAAAAATTAAAGATATTATGGTATTAGAAGGAGAAACTCATGGGGTTTTAATTGAAAGTTTCAAAGGCGCAATTACCTTAAAAACAACGACAGCCGAACCTCAATTCTGGGAAGATTTACAAGGTCGTTTTGGCAGATTAGCCAATTTAGAATTTAAAATTGGACAAATTGGCGTAACAAATTTTAATTTCTCTGAGATGATTTCGAGTATTGGGGGGATAGTTTTATTGTGGTTTGGAAGTACCTTAGTTATTAATAAAGAATTAACAATAGGACAACTCTTAGCCTTTAATAGTATGAGTGTTAATTTTACTGTGTTTATTAAAACAGTAGTGGGTTTACTGACTGAACTTGTTAGAATAAGAATTATTATTCAACGAATTTTTTCAGTAATTGATTATCCTTCAGAAACCGAAAATGACGCTCAAAAAGAATGGGTAACATTTAAAAATAATGATATAATTTACTGTGAAAATATATTATATCATCATGCAGGAAGATTAGATTTATTTCAAGATTTTAATGTCGATATTAAAGGAGGAAAAGTCACAGCAATTATTGGGGAATCCGGTTGTGGAAAAAGTACCTTGGTAAAACTTCTAGCGGGATTATACGAATTGCAGGGAGGAACAATTAGAGTCGGGGCTTATAATTTACAAAATTTAAGTTTAGAATGTATTAGAAAACAAGTCATTTTAGTTCCCCAAGAAGCGCAATTTTGGAGTCGGAGTATTATTGAAAATTTTAGAATCGGATCACCTCATGTTACCTTTGAGGAAATTGTCAAAGCCTGTCAATTTGCCCAAGCCGATAATTTTATTGATCAACTTCCTGATAAATATTTTACAATCTTAGGGGAATTTGGGGCTAATTTATCCGGCGGTCAGCGTCAAAGATTAGCAATAGCTAGAGCGATTGTAAATGATCCCCCTATCTTAATTTTAGATGAATCAACGTCAGGATTAGACCCCATTAGTGAAGAAAATTTATTAGATGAATTATTAACTTATCGTCAAGGAAAAACCACAATTTTAATTAGTCATCGTCCTAGTGTGAATCGGAGAGCAGATGAGATTATCTATTTAGAAGAAAGTCAATTAAAATTACAAGGAAACTTAGATCATCTCCTGCAAATTGAGGGACAACACTTAAACTTTTTAAAATAACGTAGAGACGTTGTATACAACATCTCTACAGCCGTAACTTCTACCCGTCAACAACGTCTATTGAACGTTTTCTAAATAACTCCAGAAGGTATTTTGTAATAACATCGCAACCGTCATGGGGCCAATACCACCGGGAACTGGAGTAATAGATTGGGCGATGGGTTGAACACTCTTAAAATCCACATCCCCGACCAGGCGAGATTTACCATTAGCATCGGTTATTTTATTAATGCCAACATC
>JBJSZW010000127.1:0-3012 GCA_046090565.1 Gammaproteobacteria bacterium | reverse complement strand
CAATGACTACGGATACGGTAAAGGCAGAATTAATATTTGATAGTGAACATGACCATTATCAACTCGCCTATGTCGGTTGGCAAGGAGATAAGCGAGTATTTGGCCCTGTAATGCACTTTGATATTCAAGAGGGCAAAATTTGGATTCAATATAACGGGACAGAAGACTGTGTTGCCGAGAAATTAGTTGAAATGGGTGTCCCGACTTCTGATATTATTCCAGGTTTTCATTCCCCTTTCAAGCGCCAATTTACTCGTTATGCAATCGTTTAAATAAGGCAAGTATGGCATTCGATCAACCATGCCAAGGCTGCTGTCAATAATTTTGTAAGGAAATCTTTGAGCGTTAACCATTCTTCTCTTGCTGCTTTGTCGCCAGAAGATTCATCAGGACATTAGCAGCCTCAGAACAATTGTACGGCGACCAGACCGGATACTCTTGGTTTGCAACAAAGAAGTTTGCATCTTCTTCTTTGACCAGTTCTGTTGCTAGAAACTGCATCAATCGAAGCTTGTCGATTTTTGGAAGTTCTTGGATTTGTGACATGATTTCAGCCAATGCCATTTGACAATCTCCTCGTTTGAGGTTTAGCAGAAAGATTGGGAATGAAAAAGTAATAACTTGACCGATTTTAGATATAATTGAGTATAGCCACTGATGGCAGATTTTACAAAAATAAAGATGTGCGTATCTAGCAGAATCTTCATTTACCCTCGAACGCACTAAGCAGATATTCTGGCAAAGGCGCATCGAAATCATTTGGAACAGTAAACTCGCCTGCACATAAACCAAATGGTCGTAACTGCTTACTACTAGCAATAGGTCTAATCTCAGCGATCGCCTGATCAGATCTAATAATAACAATAGTTTCACCTGTCTCTACTTGGCGCAAATATTTCAAGGGATCGCGTTGTATTTCATCAACACTAACGTTCAACATTAAATTGCCTCAATGCAAATTTTGTGGACATTTCTTAATGTTCTTCTACTTCAAGTCGTTAAACCACTGGCTGCATGATTGCAGAACTGATACGCAACTAATATAAGAGTTTGCTCCAACAGGTTTGTTATGCCGCCCGCACCAAAATATCGTTTTGTATGCGTTGCTCATCGTAAATAGTCACATGACCATTTTTTCGCATCTTACCGAAGTGCCATCTACCAACAGTAAGAACAAATTGCTTTGCTGTAGAACTGGCAGGATTACTTCTGAATAACTATTGACATAATCTATCGGTGGTCGGCTCCATCGATTTTTTATGCCGCGATCGCTACTGAGTTTACAAGGGCAAGTACAGGACGATGCCTTTCCACTCATCTTGTTCACTACAATCAATCAGTAGTAGCAATTCATCTATTACCTGCCTAACTGGCATCCGATCATTGATCACAAATAGCCCCGACATTTGCTGTCCCTGAGATAACCGCTCATAAGCAAAGTCTGGCATTGTTGCACGATCATGAGTTAAGAGAATGCGCCCATTGCTTGTGGCCCAATCTAGAATTTCTGGATCATCCACTTTTCGCAACCCAACATCCTGAACACGCAATAAGTCAAGATCTGGTTGACGAAGAAACAATCCTCGCACGATATCGCCATTAAAATTTTCATCACTTAGCAACCTCAACATAACAAAGCTTAGGGAGTTTGTTGTGCTAAAAGTCTGGATCGAATCAGGCTCAGATCAGGCTGAATTTCTGAAAATCGTTGATGAACGGATTCTGCTAGCTGTTCGCGCTCGTTCAGATAGGATTCTATTTCTTGCTGATGCCGAAGATAATAACCAATTGTGATGTAAACGTCAGACAGAGAAAGCGTTGAGTATCTTTGCACAATGGTTTCTGGAGAAGCACCATCCTGAAATCCTCGGATCACCAGTTCCAGCAGAACCCTTGAGTTACCAACCCGAATTGCTCCTGTTGCATCTTTTCTAAGTGGTGGGGACTCGCACTCCAAGACAAGACTCACAATTTTATCTCCATTAGGGACTACTAGAGCAGGCTTTAAGTCAAAAGTATTAGTCCTAATTATACCTACTAATCCTGTGTCGTTACGATATACGGAAAACTTCTGCATCAAACTCCCGAAATTGTATGTCCTAACCACCCCTAGCGGTTGCTATAATTCTGGATTGATGTCAATAATTCTATGGGGATAGCTTAAACTCATTTTAAAAAGACGTAAATACCTCACTAATAGGGTATGGCAATTGTCCTTAATCGTCTAGTGCTTCACCAATCACTGATTGCGAGGAATGCCGAATATGAAGAATACGAACTGTAGATGTCTCTTCCAAAACAGTAAACAAGATTCGATAAGAATTACGGCTTTGCCCATAGAAAAGCTGCCGAATTTCCTGGCTAAAATACTCATTTTCTCTCGCAAGTTTACACCGCTTTGGCATCGTCGATAAGGATTCAATAACCTTGAGTAGTCCGCTATACCATTGACTCGCTTGAGCAACAGATGTAACCTGCGATAAACGCAGAAACGCGCTATCTGCTTCTGCTTCCGCTACACTTGAAATCTCAATGCGGTATGTCATGCTGGCAAGTTGTACTTACGACGCTGTTCATCCGCAAATTCACTAAAAGAGCGGGAATTTCCTGCCTCAAAATCATCCAACCCTTGCTGAATACCTTTTATGGCTTCCTCCGAATCTTGTGCCTCCCACTTGAGGATGTTTGCTAAAAGATTGGCAGCAAATACGTTGATATCCTGCCCTTGATGGATAGCTTTCTGACGTAATTGTTCTTCTAATTCTGGAGATAGGTTAATCACAATCGTCATAAGATTATTTCCTACAGCATTCGCTCCTCAACCATTATTCTAACAGGACTGCAAGAAATAAGCATCTTGCAGGCTAAAGAAGTTACAACTCGAATGGGTGCATCCTAAAGAACCCTGAAGGGCTCACAACTTAGGGTATTGCGACTGCTCTTAATAACTGTTCAATAATTGTTTTTGACCGTCTTCCTCCGGCTGGAATTAAACGATGAGATAACACATGA
>JBJSZW010000126.1:0-5885 GCA_046090565.1 Gammaproteobacteria bacterium | reverse complement strand
GGTGCAATCGGTGCTTGGGTTGCCGATGTGCTCTTTGTTTTTTTTGGAGAATTGGCTTATTTTTTCCCCCTGATTTTGATGACCGCTATTTTTCGTTGGCAGCGGGATCGTCCTTTGCTTTCGATGGGCTATCCTAAAATTTTATCTTTAGGATTAATCATACTAAGCGCAAGCCTGGGAGCAGGTATTTTAGAAATGCTTCAACCTGGTTTGGGTGGATTATTAGGGCAAATATTGGCTTCGAGTTTGCTTTTTAAATTAGGAAAAATAGGCAGCTTGTGTTTTATTTCACCTCTGTTTTTAATTAGCTTGAGTTTGATCTTTGATATTTCTTGGTTTGCCTTGGGAGCTTCTGTTTATGGGCATTTGAATCTAGGCATACAGAATCTGACTATTCATTTTAAGGCCCTGAATTTTAGGCGAGTATTTATACAATTATTTGAAAAACTGATCGAAAAAAAAATAGCCCTAGTAGCCCAAATCGAAGCCCCAGAAAGATTAGTGTCTACACCATTAACAAACACCATTAATACTAGGCCAGAAGAATTGGAGAGTGTTCAAATAACAAAAAAATCTGAAATTTTGAAAATAGAGGAGGCATCAACATCTAGCCCTGTTGTGTCTATCATGCCTGCTTTGGATTTGCTAGAATCTGCAAAAAATATCAAAAAACTTGAAAATAATTCCCAAAGCCGTTTAAAAAATTTATCCCAAGCGGTTGAAGAAAATTTAGAGCACTTTGGTATCCAAGTAAAGGTTTTGGGGGTGCATCCAGGCCCTGTCATTACGCGTTTGGAATTGGAATTAGCGGCGGGCATCAAAAGCAGTAGAATTACGGGTTTGGCCAAAGATTTAGCACGTGCGCTTTCGGTTTCGAGTGTTCGGGTGGTAGAGGTTATCCCAGGTAAATCTTGTATTGGGCTGGAAATTCCAAATCCCGAACGTGAAATGGTTAAGCTGCGTGAAATTTTACAATCGGATTTGTATCAGCAAAATCAAACTCAGTTGCCATTGGCTCTCGGCAAAGACATCGCAGGTCATCCAGCTTTGGTGGATTTGGCCCGAATGCCTCATTTATTGGTAGCAGGAACCACAGGCTCGGGAAAATCAGTCGGGGTGAATGCCATGCTATTGAGCTTGTTGTATCATCTGGGGGCGGATCAATTGCGTTTGATTTTGGTAGACCCCAAAATGTTGGAGCTTTCGATCTACGAGGGCATTCCTCATTTATTAACGCCCGTGGTAACAGACATGAAAGATGCCCATCAAGCTTTGAAATGGTGTGTGGGGGAAATGGAAAGACGCTATCAGCTGATGTCTGAACAGGCCGTTCGGAATATAATGGGTTACAACCAGAAGCTTGAAACTCAAAAAATAGCCCATCACGAGAGGCTGCCTTATATTGTGATCATAATAGATGAGTTTGCAGACATGATGATGGTTGTAGGTAAGAAGGTCGAAGAACTGATTACCAGAATTTCGCAAAAAGCTCGAGCTGCAGGTATTCATATGATATTGGCTACCCAAAGACCTTCTGTGGATGTGATCACTGGCCTAATCAAAGCCAATATTCCAACTCGAATAGCCTTTCAAGTCTCTTCTCGGATTGATTCTAGAACTATTTTGGATCAACAAGGCGCTGAACAATTACTGGGCCATGGTGACATGCTCTATTTGGCGCCAGGAACAGGTATCCCTCAAAGAATTCACTGGGCCTTTGTGAGCGATGAAGAAGTGCAGCGCGTGGTGGCTGCTTTAAAAGCCCAAGGCAGCCCAGCTTATATAGAAGCCGTTTGTAGCCCCAGTTTGGATGGGGCAGATGCGCTGGAACCTGAAGATGCACTCTATCAAGAGGCGCTAGCCATTGTTCTAGAATCTAGAAAAGCATCGGCATCGTATTTACAAAGACGGCTTAAAATAGGCTACAATCGCGCAGCTCGCTTGATCGAGGCCTTAGAAGAGCGTAACATCGTGAGTACTGTACAATCCAATGGTAACCGGGAGGTGCTTGCCCATGCTTAAATTAAAGGCCCTGCAATATGTCATGGCCCCTATAACCTGTATGTTGATTTCCTTAGGCTTGGCTTTTGGCTTTTCATCCGCTTTCGCCGCGGGCCCTAGTCTAGAGGATTTAAAAACAAAGCTCAGTCAAGTCAGTAGCTTAGAAGCTCAGTTTACCCAAACTGTTTTCAATGAAAAAAATAAGCTCTTAAGAAAGCAAATGGGTAATTTTTGGTTAAAAAAACCAGGTCTTTTGCGTTGGGAACGTAAAAATCCAAAGCATATTTTAATCATAGACGGACAGCATATTTGGGATTACGATCCAGACTTGTTGCAAGTGGTTAAAACCAAAATCAATGCCAAACAGCACAATACCCCCATGTATTTATTGTTTAACGATCCCAATAATTTTGGCAAACATTTTAAACTTAAGCGGTATTTTACCAAAGAAGATTTAGAAATTTTTGAATTGGACCCCAATCAACAGAACCAAGGTTTTGGTTGGATTAGAGTTTCTTTCACAAAAAAAACAAAAGTTTTAAGCGCTTTAGAATTTGAAGATGTCCTCTCCCAAAGAATCCTGATTAAATTTTCGAATGTACAACACAACAAACCCATTTCAGAAAATTTATTTAAATTTAGCCCACCCAAAAATGTTGATTTGATCCAAAATTAGAATTGATTTAGGAATTAATTTATGCTCGATATTAAATTACTCAGACAAGATCCCCAAGCAATAGCAGAAGCACTAGCCCCCCGAGGTTTCAAGCTGGATGTGGCCCATTTCAATGCCTTAGAAGAAAGGCGAAAGGCCCTGCAGGTGCAGGTTGAAAATTTGCAGGGGGAGCGCAATCATATTTCCAAAGAAATTGGCCTACTGAAAAGAAATGCAGCCCAAAACAGCAACCATCTAGATAATCAGGATCAGGTGCAGGCACTCAGCCAGAAAACACAGGGCATTAATGCCAAGCTTGAAATTCTAGAACAAGAATTGGCCGTGATTCAAAAAGAATTGGATGATTTCTTGTATAGAATTCCCAATTTATTGCATACTTCCGTTCCCCTGGGCAAAACCGATGCTGAAAATCGAGAAGAAAAAAGGGTGGGTAAGCCGCCTGTTTTTAATTTCATACCTAAAGATCACGTGGATTTATCTGCAGGCTATACCAATGGCCGCCTAAATTTTGAAGCAGGTTCTAAATTATCTGGGGCAAGATTTGTGGTTTTACAGGGCTTTTTTGCAAAATTACACCGGGCATTGGCCCAATACATGCTGGATTTGCACACAGAAAAACATGGCTACACGGAAGTGAATGTCCCTGTGATGGTTCACGATACCTGCCTTTATGGCACGGGGCAATTGCCGAATCTACAGGATGATATGTTTAAAATTGAAAACAGCAATTTTTGGTTGATTCCTACCTCAGAAGTTTCTGTGACCAATTTGATTCGGGATAGCATTCTAGATGAAAAAGATTTGCCTTTGAAATGGGTTTGCCATTCGCCTTGTTTTAGAGCGGAAGCCGGCACCTATGGGAAAGACACTCGAGGCATGCTGCGCCAACACCAATTCGAAAAAGTGGAGTTGGTACAAGTGGTAAGATCTGAAGATTCCTACCAGGCCCTAGAAACCATCCGCGAACATGCTGAGGCTGTATTAGCTGGCTTGGAATTGCCCTACCGCGTTGTCACCCTGTGCTCGGGAGATACAGGGTTTTATGCTGCAAAAACCTATGATTTAGAAGTTTGGATGCCAGGTCAAAATTGTTACCGCGAAATTTCGTCCTGCAGTAATACGGAAAGCTTTCAAGCCAGAAGAATGCAGGCTCGAGTGCGCCAGTTTGACACTAAGAAGACAGAGTATGTGCATACCCTAAATGGCTCGGGTGTGGCTGTGGGCAGAGCTTTGATTGCGGTTATCGAAAATTATCAGGATGCAGCTGGTAATATTAGAATCCCCAAAGTTTTAGAAAAATATTTTGGATAAAATAAAATATGGACAAAGAAATCAATAAAGAAATAAGTAAAAAAATAGACAAAAGATTGCTAGACATTCTGGTTTGCCCAATATGTAAGAACGAATTGGTTTATAAGTTAGAGGAGCAAGAATTAATCTGTCCCTTGGATCGCTTGGCTTATCCGATTCGTTCGGGTATTCCTGTGATGCTAGAAGCCGAGGCTAGACATGTTGAGCTCTAGAAAAAACAGCGAAAAATATACCATTATCATCCCGGCGCGCTTAGGCTCTAGTCGCCTGCCCGGTAAGATGCTTGCTGATTTGGGCGGCAAGCCCCTGATTCAGCGCACTTATGAAAATGCCCTGTCTTTCGGTGCCGAACAGGTGGTGATTGCAACTGATCATGAAAGCATTTACCAAGCTGCCCAAGGCTTTGGCGCCCGAGTTTGCATGACAGGCCCTGAACACGAAAACGGCACAGCACGCCTCGCCGAGGCAGTGAATCTATTGGGCCTGCTCGATGATCACATTGTTTTAAATATCCAGGGCGATGAGCCCTTTGCCTCAAAAGACATAGGTTTAAATCTGGTTAATTCTTTGTCTAATGCTAAAAACCCAGAGGCCCAAATGGCTACCGCTGTTTTACCCATCAAAGATCCCGCACAAATATTCGAACCCAGCATTGTAAAAGTGCTTAGAAACAAACTAGGCTTTGCCACTTATTTTAGCCGCGCGCCGATTCCTTGGGATCGCAATGGCTTAATTCAAACCCAAACACCAGAGCAATTTTTATTGCAGCAACCAATCTATTACAGGCATATAGGCATTTATGCCTATCGTGTCGAAACCCTAGCGGCCTATGCTGGCTTAGAGCCTTCTCCCTGGGAAAAAATAGAATCCCTAGAACAATTGCGTTTTATTTGGCACGATTACAAAGTGTATGCGGCCATCATAGACCTAGAGTTACCCTTAGGGATCGACACAGAGCAAGACTTAATAAACGCACGCCAATACTTATTGTGATTTGCTAATCTAATATCTATAGGGGCATTTTTATTGCTCCGAATTTTTATTCGAATCCTGGAATAGAATCTTGGAATATTAGAGTAGCAGAATAGTATATGGTCAATGATAATAGTGATAACAGTGATCCCCGTGAAATTGCCTTAAGATACAATGCCATCCTGGATGCGACAGGGGATGGTGTTTGGGACTGGGATTTGAAAACCAATAAGGTTTATTACTCTAATCAATGGAAAAAGATGCTAGGCTATGAATCTTCAGAAATTAGTGATGATATTTCTGAATGGAAAAAACGGATCCACCCAGACGATGCAAGCGCCTGTTATGCAGAAATCAATAATCATATCAATGGATTAAGCGGCAGTTGTTCTTTGTTTTTTAGAATTTTACATAAAAACGGCAAATACCTTTCGGTCTGGGGGCGCTGTATGGGCCTAAAAGATGCCGATAAGAAAATATACCGAATGATTGGCATTCTACAAGACATTACCTTAGAAAAGAAACTCAAAACCGAATTAGAAATTAAAGCAAAAATTCTAGAAGATTTGAATCAACAGTTGTTTACCCTCTCTGTGGTAGACGATTTAACCAAGCTGTATAATCGCAGAAAATTCAGAGAAGATTTAGAAAAAGAAATAGAACGCAGCCAACGTCACAATGTTTCTTTGTGTATGTCTTTTATTGATTTGGATTTTTTCAAAAAGATTAACGACACCTATGGACATTTGTGTGGCGATATTGTCCTTAAGAATTTTTCTAATTTATTGCGCGAACAAATCCGTGCCAATGACTTGGTGTACCGTATTGGGGGCGAGGAATTTGCGATTTTATTACCACATACCAACATTAATGCGGGCGTTATTTTTGTAGAGCGCCTAAGAACGGCCTGCCATGAAACCATTTG
>JBJSZW010000125.1:0-9042 GCA_046090565.1 Gammaproteobacteria bacterium | reverse complement strand
AACACTTTCTGTGATGCCATAGACTGTGATGTGATGTTGTTGATGCCCCATGAAATTAATAATACTCGCCCAGGCGCTGTATTCTAATAGGATAATAATAGCATTGGGTAGGCCCCACTTTAAACCCTGCGCAAGTAATTTTGGTTCGAATTTCGAAATTCTAGTTGCAAAAATATCATGATTAGAGCTTTTAATAAATTGCCGAAATAAAATTAGGCTTTGTGCCATGGTTGCTAAACCAATGCTGTAGGCAGAACCCGAAGCCCCTAATTTTGGAAAAAAGAATAAACCTGGAATGAGTACTAAATCTCCAAAAATATTAATTAAATGGGCTAAAATAGTTGTTTTTAAGATAATTGTATTTGCGTTTCTGCCAATAAAAAATGCACTTAGGGCGAGATTTAATGGAAAAAAGGGGCCAAACCAAAGTAGAGTTTTAAAATAACTTCGGCTGTCTTCGGTAAATTGGGTTTCTTTGGAAATTAAAAGATCAGTTCCCCAAATAGAAATAGCCAGAAAAAAAACACTGGTGGCTAGGCTAAACCAGATCATTTGCCAGATGTATTTACCCATCGAAGCATAGCGTTGTGATCCATTCAGACGCCCTATATAGGCATCGCTCATGGTTACAATGGCATTAATAGGTTCTATAAACATAAAACAAAGAATGGAGCTTGCAATAACAGCGCTGAGGGCCTCAAGTTTAAAGTTAGCCAGCCAAAAACGATCGAAAAAAATCATCAAATTCGTAGACAGGCTAGACAAAATCAGGGGCAGTGAGATCCGAAATAGAGGTATATCCTCTTTATTTTCGGTCGTGGAAGCTAAGGTATATGTCATATCGGTTTCTTACCCCTGGGCTAGAAAAATCTGGTTCTATATCCCCTAAATATGGATCATGATTGGCCCTTTTTACAACTACCCGTTTTAAAGCTACTGTGAGTGCTGCTTTGAGTAGATTTTTAGCGTCTGGATCTGTTCCTACAATTTCCCTTAAAATGCGCATTTCTTTTTTGACCAGGGCTGTTTTATCATGTTCTGGAAACATGGGGTCAAGATAGATGATCTGGGGCCAGGTGGCTTGAGATTTATTTTTTAGTTGCTCCAGATAGTCTAGAGCATCGGCTTTTTTGATCTCTAAATTTGCAATGGGCTGTATTTGATAGGCCTCTTCCAATAAAGCCCAGATTAAATCAGAGCGCTCTAGGGCCAAAACTTCTGCCCCCATGTTGGCCATGATCACTGCATCTTTGCAAAAACCTGCAGTTGCATCGAGAATTCTAAGTCCAGGGCTAATTTTTAAGACTTTTTTGAGTTTTGCATGGAATTTCGGGTAGCGGTAGAAATCTAGAATCAGTGGAGTTTTGAATTCCGGGTGATCAGAACCGGGAATGAGTGCCAAGCGTTTAGATTTTTGCTGGGCCGATATTTTAATTTCTAGATAGTCTATTTGATAGGGAGTGTGAATGGGTTGATCTCCACTAAAATAACCAAAGTAAAAAAGAGTATCACTAAAATTCTCAGAAGTTTAGCCCCAGGTATTAAGACAGGGGCAAGGGGATTAGATTTTAGGCCCTGTAGACTGAATAGGCTGGGAATGATCCCCAGTAAAACAGCGACCAGTAACCCTGCGAAACCCAGAACTTTGCTAAAGGTATTTTGATGGATAATGGCAATCAGGACAGCGGGGCCAAAGGCTAGACTTAAAATCTTTATTTTGGAATATTTAGAGTACTTAAGTTTGGGCAAGGCATCCTGTAAAAAATGGTAAAGCCCTTGGGTGACACCTAGGAAAGAAGTTAAAATAGCGCTCAGTTCAAAAAGATGAAAAGCAAAGAGTTGCCATTTTTGGGACAGAATATCCTGCAATAAAAAGGCAATACCATGGCCTTTGTGTTCAATCAGCTGTTCTTTGGGTATTAAACTAAATACTGTAAATTGCCAGCTCATGTAGCAGATAAGGGGTAAAATACTCCCCCAAAACAGGTTGCGCTTGAGTTCTTTGGCATTGAACTTTAAATAAGTACAAAGGCTAGGAATAACAATACTGAACCCAAAAGAAGTCACGATGAGTGGCAGGGTATTAAGTGCAGCCATAAATTCTGAAAACCCGCTTGAATCTGATTGGAATGGGGTTTGAAATAAAGGCCTGAAATTTAACTTTGGCCATGCAGCAATTAATATTAATACATAGGCCGAAAACATTAGAAGGCTAATCCAACGATTTATTTTTGCAACACGCGCGGTGCCTTGGACCACAACCAGGCCGACAATCAGGCTGCTGGCAAGGTAGGGAAAGAGGGGGGTTTTTGATAAAATGCTCGGGGTATCTTGAGCAAATAAAGCACTGAACAGGGCTTTCCACCAAGGTAGGAGCCCTAATAGATAGGCGCCTATAAGGGCATATAAAAGCGCAAGATAAAAAAGTTTGGTAATTATTTTTCCTGAAAAGCCTAAATAATGTGCGGCTAAGCTATTAAAATCGGCATTTTTTCTCTGCCATAAATTGGCTTCTAAGAGGAAGCTCGCGCTTATCCAGGCCATGAACCAAACAGCAATCAAAACTAAAAAGGTATGAGCCAGGCTTAAATTTGCAGTTTCTAAGGGAATAGAAAGCATTGCTCCACCAATACTGGTGCCACTGATTAATAAAGCCGCGCCTAAGTTTTTTCTAAGTGGGAGTGTCAAAGAGGGCCTCTACAAAATCGGGGGCGGAAAATAGTTTTAAATCATCAATGCCTTCGCCTGTACCAATAAAACGAATAGGCAGCTTAAATTGTTTCGCAATGTTAAAAATCACTCCAGCTTTGGCGCTGCCGTCTAATTTAGTAATGGCAAGGCCTGTAAGGCTCAAGGCCTGATTAAAAATTTCAACCTGCTTGATAGCATTTTGCCCCAGTGTGGCATCTAAAACCAATAAGATTTCATGAGGCGCTTTGGGATCTAGTTTTTTAAGAACACGAGCAATTTTTTTAAGTTCTTCCATGAGGTGGCTTTGTGTGTGTAAGCGTCCTGCTGTGTCTGCCAAAAGACAATCTATCTTTTTGGCTTGGGCACTTTGCAGGGCATCAAAAATAACAGAGGCCGAATCGCTGCCAGCCTCTTGGGCAATGATAGGGACTTCATTGCGTTCTGCCCAGGTTTTTAATTGTTCAATGGCTGCTGCTCGGAAAGTATCTCCAGCGGCTAGGAGCACGGATTTGCCCTGGGCTTGTATTTGTTTGGCTAATTTACCTAAGGTGGTTGTTTTGCCGCTGCCATTCACACCCACCATGAGCAATACAAAGGGCATATCGGGAGTGGGAGATTTTATTTCAAAATCCTGACAACAGGGTTCTAGCATGCTCAGCAATAGGGCTTTTAAATGGGGTAATAATTCAGAGGCCTGGTTAAGGCCGTGTTTTTTTGCGATTTTTTTGAGTTCTTCCAATACAAAGCTTGTGGTATCGAAGCCTAAATCGGCCTGTAGTAGGATTGTTTCTAGATCATCAAGCAGGGCTTGATCAATCCCACGGTTATTAAATAAACTGCCAATGGCCGAGCCCAGTTTATCTTTTGTTTTTAATAAGCTATCTTTAAGCTTTGATAAATTAGATTTAATGAAACCAAACATGTAAAAACCTATGAAGCATTAAATGGTGTGGTATAGTAACATCTGCAGACAGGGTTCTGCTAGCGGGGGCTTAAAAACAATGATTGAATTTTCAAAAATAAGACAAAAACAAGGCTTGATCAAGCTGGGGATGTTATTTTTTATGGCGTCTACACCTATTGCTTGGGCAGATGCTGTGAATCCAGCTGAACAATTGGTTTTAGACAATGGCTTGAAAATTATTGCGATAGAAGATTCACGCCTACCGGTGGCAGAAGTTCAAATTTGGTACCGAGTAGGTTCGGCGGATGAACACGGCGGGCAAACAGGCCTTTCTCATTTTTTAGAACATTTGATGTTCAAAGGCACCCCAAAAGCGCCAGGCAATACGTTTATGAGTTTTATAGACAAAATTGGGGGCCAGGTGAATGCGGCCACGAGCTATGATTTTACTTTCTACCATCAATTTCTTCCCGTTAATCAGCTCAAAGCCGTTTTAGATTTTGAGGCAGACAGATTGGCAAATCTTGAGTTTAATCAGGAAAAATTCCAAAAAGAATTAGAAGTAGTCAAAGAAGAACGCCGTTTAAGAACAGATGATTTACCAGAAGGCAGGCTTGTTGAGCGATTCCGTAATCTGGCTTTGTCCAATAGCCCCTATGCAGCCCCGGTTATAGGCTGGATGCAAGATTTAAACGAAATGAAAATGGATTACACCAAAAATTGGTACCAAACTTGGTATGCACCCAATAATGCAACGGTTTTGATTGTGGGTAAAATCAATCCCAAAGAAGCCTTGAACTTGGCCAAAGAAAGCTTTGGGGGCTTGGTTAAAAAAAATCTACCCCCCAGAAAACCCATGCTTCAGGACTTTAATTTTGGTGCGAGGCGTTTGGTGGTTGAAGATCAGCACCCCGTTCCTCTTATGTTATGGGGCTTTAATTTACCGCATTTTTCAAATTCCCCAGCCTTAAAAGAAGCTTTTGCCCTAGAAGTGTTGGGTGTTGTGCTGGCAGGTAAATCCAGCAGTCGCATCAATAAAAAATTATACCATGAAGAAAATAAGATTTTAGACGCCCAAGTACAAGTGGGTAATTTAAGCCGTTATCCAGATTTATTTACTCTGAAATTACAAATCCATCCAGAACAAGATTTAGCAGGTATTGAAAAAGCAGTTTGGAAGGAAATTGAAGCCATTCAAAAAAATGGGATCAGCAAAGAAGAATTAGACATGGCCAAGCTCCAAGCTTTGGCGGATAGGGTGTTTGTACAGGATGATATCATGCATAGAGCCATTGAATATGGCTATTTAGAGACTATAGGGGCTGGTTGGCAGTGGGTGGATCGTTACGTAGATGCGATTGATTCCCTCTCCAAAGAAGATATTCAATCCGTGGCCCAGAAATATTTACAAATAGATCGGTCCACGATTGCTGTATTGCAACCCAAGAAGAGTCTTGGAATTTAAAGGAGTTTAAAAATGAAAAAAATATCCAAAAGAACATTAAAGATTAGTATTTTTGTTTTAATCGCGGGATTTATTTTGGGAGGCCTAATTTGGTTGGGCCTGAAAAAGTCCTCTAATTTTCAGATGCCCTGGAATGCTGGTACAAAGCCTGAAGCCTGGACGCAGGTCCCCAAAAAATCCAAACAACCCAAAGATACCCTCCTGGTTTCAGGTATGATAGATGTGCACCATTGGAAAACCCAAGCTGGGATTCCTGTGTACTTTGTGCCCATGGAATCCATTCCCATGTTGGACTTGGCCTTAAGCTTCCCATTAGGCACGAGCACTGGCCCCGAGGGCGCATCGGCCCTGATGTTGGCTTGGTTGGATGAGGGTTTTAATAATTTAGGCCCTGTGGATGCCCAGACAAGATTTGATCAATTAGCCGTTCAAAAAGAAGTACAGCTTGGAAAAGATGTTCTAAATTTTAAAATGCGGACCTTAATAAAAGAAGATATTTTAAATAAAAGCCTTGAAAATTGGTTACAGTCTATTTCTAAGGCTAATTTTAAACCAGAAGATTTTGAAAAAGTAAAACAAAGAGCCTTAACAGAAATCAAAGACAGAATTAATTTACCCGCCTTTTTAGCAGAAGAGGCTTTTTATAAAGCCTTGTACCTAGAACATCCCTATAGCCATGGAGTCTTGGGTACTGCGGCTAGCGTTCAGGATTTAAAACCAGAAATAGTTTTAGCCCAATATCAAAATAATATTCATGCAAAAAATATGATCATTACCCTGGTAGGAGGGATACATCGAGATCAGGCAAAAAAAATAGCTGAAGATTTGAGTGAAAAATTAAAAAATTTAAATACAGAATTTTCAAAAGATACAGTGGCCGCTTTGGAAGTTCCAAAATTTATGAAAGAAGGGCTGGAGAAAAAAATCAGTCATCCTTCTTCTCAGGCCCATTTATGGCTGGGTAGCCCAGGCCGTGCCGCTTCAGATGAACAAAAAATGGCCTGGCTTTTGGGCAATCATATTTTTGGTGAGGGAATGAGCAGCCGTTTGTTTAAAAATATTCGTGAAAAAGAAGGCCTGGTGTATCAAATAGTCTCTAAACTCGATGCCTTTAAATACCAAGGACCCTTTGTTATTAAATTACAAACTTCAGCCAATCAAGCCGAAAAAGCAAAGGCCTTGGTATTGGTAGAATGGAAAAATTGGGTTAAATTGGGGCCCAGTTTAGAAGAGCTGGAAAAAGCAAAAGGTTATTATAAAGGCGCTTTTGTTACCCAATTAAGCAATCACAAGGCAATTTTGGATTTAACGAGCAATTATGCTTTTTATGGCTTGGATTTTAATTTGCTTAAAAATTATGAAGCTTTGATTGATGCTGTGACTTTAGAAGAAATAAAGACCCTTTGGGCCAAACAAATACCCGAGGCGCCTAGTGTAGTTATTCAAGTCGGTGGCTAAAATAAAAAACCAAAAAAATCAGGTAAGAATCATAGCGGGCCAATACAAGGGCAGAAAACTCAATGTTCCCAATATTCCTGGCTTAAGACCAACAGGAGATCGTATTCGAGAAACGCTGTTTAATTGGCTGATGCCCTATATAAAGGGCAGTGTTTGCCTTGATTTGTTCACAGGCAGTGGGGCTTTGGCTTTGGAAGCAGCCTCTCGAGGCGCTGCTCATGTTGTGGCCATCGATATTTCCCCTAAAATCATTCACGATTTAAAATTACAAACCCAGACTTGGACTTCTGGCCTGGGTATTTCGAACTTGGAATTCCTTTGTGAAGATGCCCTTGTATGGCTTCAAAAAAATTTAAAATCAGGCCAAAAATTTGATGTCGTGTTTATCGATCCGCCTTTTTCAGAGAGTCTTTGGCCTCCAGTATTAGAATATTTGGATTCTTATTTAAAGCCTGAGACCTTCGTTTACATAGAAAAAAATGAGGAATTATTAATAAGTGATAATTTCCTACTCGAAAAAAGCTTGCGTGCAGGGAAGGTAGAGGCTCATTTGTATCGATACATGGTTTAAAATTTAAATTTTGTTTTTTCTTTAGCATCAATGTTTTCAGAAGAAGCTTTAAGTAATGCTACATTGTTTAAAAAATCTTTAAAAATTAGAGGCAGTTGGGTATGTAAGTTATATTTTGATTTAATCAAAGAACACAATTCAAGCCATTCTTTAAAAAAAGTTTCATTCAATTCAGAGCCTAAAGCTCTTAGCGCTTCAAAATACTTATTTCTTGCAAACTCCTGAAGTTCAGCTGTTAAGGTTGAGCTTAGGCTAAGAAGGGTAATGTTTTTGGTATAAATAAGTTCTAGAGCTTTAAAATCTTCTTTTTTTAAGTATTCTAAATTTCTTAAGCCAGACTTTCTAATTATCGATGGCAATTCTAGCCACAAATTAAGGAATGCAAATTTTTCTATAAAGGAAAACAAGTGATTAAATGCGCTAAGATTTCTTATAAATCCAGTTTTATGCGGAAAGTGTGGTGTAAAC
This sequence comes from Gammaproteobacteria bacterium, assembly GCA_046090565.1. Taxonomy (GTDB): domain Bacteria; phylum Pseudomonadota; class Gammaproteobacteria; order UBA6186; family Azoamicaceae; genus JBJSZW01. The sequence continues at coordinate 1,485 of JBJSZW010000125.1, read as the reverse complement.
AGAGGAATTAAGCCATTAGCAATCGTTTTTTCAAAAGTTTTGTCGCCAGAGCAGCCCGCAAAATAAGGTGCTACATGAAATAAAACATCGTAGTCTTCGTCCGAATTGATTTTAAATCCCATGATAATGGTAATCAATAGATCTGCTTTTGGATTCAGTTGAAATTTCTCCGTTCCAGTTTTTGTTTTTACAAGAATACTGTCAATTTTTGGATTAAGATAAGATTTATCAACCATACTTTTTAGAAGTTTCGTATCTGCAGAATTAATGTAAAATACAATGGATTTAAAAGTAGAACTTAAACTAGATTCTACAACTGTATTAATGGCATGAACGAAACCGAATTCATTGTGTTGAAAATAGCAGGGAATAAATAAGTTTTTATTGAGGAAATTTTCTGCTATGTCTGGGCTAATTACAGAATCCGTATCAAGCAAGGTTTTTTTAATTTCAGAATTAGCGGTTTTATTCAACATGGTTGCCAATTGTTGAGCTGGGTTGCTTCGGTTTTCAGAGCTAATAAAAATTGAGTGGGTACTTCGGCCATAGGCTTGCTCGCCCAAGGCCATGTAGTATTCTTGGTTTTCAGGTTTTTCTTGAGGATCGCTTAATACCGGATGTTGTGAAACATAATGTTCTTTAATAAACAAATAAGGCACTGGGCTGTGGTGTTTTAGGCTGGGTGTGTCTGCTGAAATTTCAATAATATAATCCAGGCTTGTGCCTAAAGTGTCTAAATCTTTTTTAATCAGAGCATCCAAGCTTGGGCCCAAACTACAATAGAAATAAAATTCAGTCACACCTAATTTTTTCAATTGTTCTTTCCAAAGATCTAAGCGCTGTTCATGTGTAATATCATAGACTAGAAAAACAATAGCGATTGAATCAGGTGAATCAGGTGAATTAGATTTTAGGCAAGCTTTGTTTCTTAATAGATCCAATAAATGGGCGAAATCTCCAATGCCGTCACTTTTGATATTGCTTGCGAATATAGTTTTTTTCATAAATATAGTGATAAATGAATTTAAATGGTTGAGGGCCGACAATAGGGAAATTTTAGTGATCTTGGTATTCTGAGCAGGATACCAAGATATTAGGCTCTATGTCAATGCTTTCTTTAGTGTTATATCAGGTTACTGAGGCTGATAAACAAAGCTTGGGTTTGAGATTATGGGCGCATTTATGTGTATATATTTCGAAATATGTAAATATATATAGTTCAATTATCAGGTTTAGAAAAAATAATTTTTCGAAGAAGTGTTGACAAAAAAACTGAAGCTGTTATTATGACCAAACTTGCTGATGAGAAGAGGCAAGAGCGGCGGGGCTGGTAGCCCTGCTAAAAGCTCGAGAGAGCAAAATACCGGTTCATTAAAAGACATATAAGTAATTGATGTGGGTACCAAGTAAATTTTTTTTGCTGGGGTTAAACTTAAAGATTAAAAATTGAAGAGTTTGATCCTGGCTCAGATTGAACGCTGGCGG
>JBJSZW010000124.1:0-2817 GCA_046090565.1 Gammaproteobacteria bacterium | reverse complement strand
GGTTATTCCATTAGACATGGTCACATAATAAGTTGTTGTTTGGTTTGGGCTAACCGTAATTGATGCGGTTGTATCGCCCGTCGACCAAGCATAAGACATCGGGTGAACAGAATTTCCAAATACCCAAGCACCACTTGGAGTCAAAACAAATAGCCTTCCATCCACAATTTTTAAACGATTAATAGTTTGATTATTTATTTCTGAAGATCGATTTTGCCAAGTTACACCCATGTCGTTACTAACTAAAAATTCTGAGTTAGTTGTTGCAACATATAATTTATTATTAAAGTATTCGATTTGATGGCCGATAGTTCCTATAGGGAGATTTTGAACAAATTGCCAAACATCTCCATGATTATTTGATTTATAGATTTTGAAGTCATCAGCAATAAGCCATAGGGTGCCGTCTGAAGATTTACTGAGCCATCGGGAGGTAGATAAGGGAACTGAAGAATTGGCATAATACCAAGAGGTACCATTATCATCACTTTGAAGCAAGCCTTTTGTGCCCGTACCACCACAACACGAAACCGTAAGCAACCTTCCATTATTAGCAAGTGTCATAGCATTCCAATCAACGTCATGACCGGTGGCATTAACCCAATTATCTCCATTATTATCTGAATAATAAACACTGCGTAAAAACCCTCCCTTGGTCAAAATGATTCTACCACTAGCACCTACAACAAATCCTTGTCCTCCTGTTCCAAATCCACACAATCCTACAGAATTCCATGAAGTTCCGTCTCTTCTATAAATGCAATTCCAACCAGAGCCAGTCATGAGATTACCTGATGGAGTAATCCCTAAAAGTTCCGAGGGTGGCGCAACATTAACTTGGACATTAAACCCAGTAGAGGCTAATGACTGTGTTGAAGGTGAATACTCCACCACATCATAATAGGTCCTAAAGAAATAGTTTGGCCCCGACTTAATGACATTATGTGCGCCATCAACTAAATTAATAAATGAACTTGAATTACCTGCATTCGTTATGCCAAGCACATCAATTTGAATGGAACTCCCAAATGCAATTGTCGTATCATTTTGTGTTATTTTATGATTAATAAGTGAAACAAATACAGAATCTATTACTGCACACTGGCCGTAAATTGCGGTGCAGTAATACCACCCGGTTTCTGTTACAGTGATGGTTGATCCCATTCCCTGCCCAGACCATTGATAAGAATTGAACCCAGCCCCTGCCTGAATGGCAACACTTTGATCACATACTGCCAATGTATCCATGCTAATCAGGTTTGCAGGTGGAGAGAGTACATTTACTGTAACACTATCCACACAACTATGAATGCCGTTCGAAACTGTAACGTAATAGGTCGTCGTCTGAGTCGGCGACACCGTGATGGACGATGTTGTGTCGCCGGTGGACCAGAGGTAGGAATTGCTACTAAGGGGTAGATTTAATTCCAAAGAAGGTTCGATTTTGCCCACAGAACCATCACCGCCAAACCTCGAATCCCATTTTTTGCCACCTTGGCCCCCTTCTACATCCAGCAATATTCCTATTGGCGTATCATTTAATCCAATGAAGCCCCCACTACCACCACCTCCTCCTCCAGTCTCGCCTGGCGAACTATCTCCATTCATTCCACGAGATTCAATTACCCCAGAACCTGAAATATCAGGACAGTCAATAATTATAATACCCCCGCCCCGGCCTCCAAAGCCACCCCCATCTGGGTTATCCCCATCTATGCCACCACTACCTCCGCCAGATCCCAAAATTGAATTATTATTATAAATTGAAGTAGGATTACCAGCAAATCCAGAGTTTCCGCATGATCCGAACCACCATCCCCCTCCACACCCATAACATGGAACGCCTCCGTATTGTCCTTGATTAAGGTATCCCCCGCCTCCTCCACCTTGTCCGGAATGACACCATTCAGCATTACCACCCCCACCGCCAGAATAATTAGCCAAATAATTTCTCTGTAATTCACCTTGATAACTTTCACCTTGATAACCACCACCCCATCCACTAACTGTCTGTCCGCCATGAAAACCTTTACCACTAGCCGAAATCAATCCGTTATTATTCAAAATTATTTTCTTGCCACTAAAAGCAAGTATACCTCCTGTCAATCCGTTCCATTCATGACATGCTACTGTTCCTTGTATCAAAACATTTCGCCAAATTGGAACCTTAATGACTTGCGCATTGCCTTCTTGATTTGCATAAAATGAAACCTCTAAAGGCTCATCCAAAACCAATGAGTTTCCAGATACTTGAATGACCTTTTTATAACAAAATTTTCCCGCAAAAGTATCATTAATACTGTTCGATATTTTTGTCTGATGAATCAACACAATACTACCTACCGTAAAACCTTGTACATTATTTAAATTGATAACGGACTGACCCATCGGAACAGAATACAATAATTCAGATCTCACTGAATCTGTATAATAAATCTGCCCCTGTCCTACAACCAAATCGAGCATTGAATTATTGAGAGATAATGATTCGACATTTAATGTAATTGAATTTCCTTGACAAATCACCGTGTCTTGTGTATTTAAATGACTTGAAATCAAACTTACAAAAACCGAATCCTCAACCGAACACAGGCCGTCGTAGACCCTGACAAGATGCCATCCAGTAGACCGCACAACTTTGATTTGGGTGGTATCGCCCGAGCTCCATGCGTATCGTGAGTAGCCAGTGCCTGCGTCTAATACCAGGCTATCACCGCAATGAAACAAGGAATCAACTGCGAATAAACTGGCGTTCAGTGGATGAACTACATTCACGGTCACACTATCCACACAACTATGGATGCCGTTCGAAACTGT
>JBJSZW010000123.1:0-2951 GCA_046090565.1 Gammaproteobacteria bacterium | reverse complement strand
GCCCTGTATTAGCATAATCAGAATTCCAATAATTAATCAAAACAGTATTTTGATCCTATTGGAAAATAAATGCAACCTAAATTTTGGAGAAATACATATTTTTATTTAAATTTTATTCTAAAAATGAGGGGATCACTGAGGGTACACAGACCATGCTCATAAAACCTGATCTCAAAGATGAAGAAATCATTGCGTGTTTACAGAATGCGTATGGCTTGACTGTGAAGAAAATAACATTTCTGCCTCTTGGTGCTGATTTCAACACAGCGGTTTATCGCGTGACAACCACTGACGGAGCAGACCACTTTCTTAAATTAAGAAGCGGTGAATTTTTAGAGGCTTCGGTGTCAGTTCCAAAATACTTGGCTGATCTTGGTATCAAACAAGTTATTCCTCCGCTTACAACCAAAACTGGGCGGCTGTCGACAAATCTTAGTGCTTTCAAAGCGATCCTATACCCTTACGTCGAAGGCCGTAATGGTGTGGAAGCTAAACTATCAAAAGATCAGTGGGCTCAATTTGGGGAGGCCATTAAAAAGCTTCACAGCACCGATATTCCTACATCAATAACAAAAGATATACCAAGGGAGACGTTTTCTTCTAAATGGCGCGAGACCGTCAAAGCATTTCTAGTGCGTATCGAAAGTGAGGTTTTTGAAGAGCCTGTTGCTGTAAAAATGGCACTGTTCCTGAAATCCAAAAGTAGCGAAATCCTTAAACTTGTGGAGCGCGCTGAAGAGCTTGCGATCACAATCCAAAAACAGCCAGTCGACTATGTTTTATGCCACGCTGATATGCATGGCTGGAACCTGTTTGTTGATAAAGAAAACGCTCTTTATATTGTTGACTGGGATACGCTCATCTTTGCCCCCGTCGAGCGAGATCTGATGTTTATCGGCGCTGGCATTTCGGATAGTGGTCTGACAGCCGCCGAAGAAGAATCACTATTTTATAAGGGCTACGGTCAAACAAAGATAAATCAGGATGTGCTCGCCTATTACCGCTTTGAACGGATTATCCAAGATATCGGCGACTATTGTGAGTACATCTTTCTATCTGATGAAGGTGGTGACGATCGGATGCAATGCTTTGAACACTTGCAGCCTGTTTTTCTGCCGAATGGCGCAATAGAGAGAGCGTATGACTCTTATAATACGAGGAAAATTTTATGAGATTACATTTTATAGGCGGCGCCAGTGGCAGCGGTAAAACGGCTGTGATGCCCCATTTAAAGGAGCTATTGGGAGATGGCATCGCCGTTTATGATTTTGACGATATTGGTGTACCAGAAGGTGCTGATAAAAAATGGCGCGGGGAATCCACCGAAAAGTGGCTTCAAAAATTATTGAGCGAAGGCAAAGATGCCTGCTTGCTTGGTCAAATTGTTTTAGGAGAAATACTGAGCTGCCCTTCAGCCAAACACATAGATAAAATCAACTTCTGTCTTTTAGATGTTAGCGATTTCGAGCGTATTGGGCGACTCAAAAAGCGCAACACCTACGGTGCTGATCAAAATATGCTGAACTGGGCTGCTTGGCTTCGTATGCACACCCAAGATCCGCAGTGGGCGCAGCATGTTATCCAAGAAGATGCAGCCGATATAATGGATTTTACCAAGCTATCTGCTCTTAAAAGCTATGAAGAAGTTGCGAATGTAAAAATCCTCGATACAACCGATCTTGCTTTGAATGAAGCTGCTCAAGGAGTGACAGATTGGGTCAGATCATTTGATATTGCGCCATTCTACATTGTAAAAAGCCAAGCGCATGAAGTAGATGTTATAGGAAAAAAAATAGAGACATATAATAATAGCCAAGCACGATTTACCCAGAAAGAAGCTTTTATAAATTTGAATTTTTGTATAAAGGATGACAATGGTTCAATTATCGCTGGGATTATTGCTGTGATGTATTGTTGGGGTATGCTGTATGTCGATGTTTTGGCTGTAGATCAAAAATATCATAAAAAAGGTTTGGGCAGTAAACTACTCAGTCACGTAGAAGACGAGGCTAAGAAACTTGGGGCAACGTTAGCTCATCTAGACTCCTTTGATTTTCAGGCTAAAGACTTTTACATCAAACATGGCTATGAAGTGTTTGGCGTTTTAGACGATTGCCCAAAAGGCCATAAGCGCTATTACATGAAGAAGGTTTTAGGATGATAAGACACGCCACAATTGATGATACATCAAAGCTTTTGCCTCTTTTATCAGAGCTAGGCTACCCGGCTACTTTGGAAGATTTGAATAGAAGATTTCTAAAATTCGTAAAGAATCCTGGTTTTGGCGTTGCCGTGTATGAAATGAATGAAGACATTACAGGCTTTGTTGCTTGGACAACAACCGATCATTTGATCTCAGATGCAACACGCTTTTCGATTGTTGGACTCGTTGTATCGACAAGCCATAGAAGTACTGGTATCGGTAAAAAACTCATGAAATTTGTTGAGGATATTGCCAGACAGCATTCACCGGCTATTATCGACTTAACCTCTGGTCTTAGACGGGCTCAGGACGGTACCCATGAATTTTATAAGTGCATTGGCTATCAAAATGAAGGTCCTATGGCGAAACTTTATTTACGGAAAGAATTATGATTACAGGAAAATGCTTTTGTGGGGAGATCCACTACACAATTGAAGCTAATATTTTAAAATCTGGTATTTGCCATTGTCATGATTGCCAGCGTCTAACAGGCGGTACTGCATGGCCTTTTATCGTGGTGCCTTATGAATCATTGGCGGTACACGGCGAGACAAAAGAATTTATGCGCCCAGGTGCAAGTGGTAAGCCGGTTCATGTAAGTTTTTGTGGGACATGCGGCTCCACACTCTTTGGTAGACCAGAGATTTGGCCTCATATTAGAATTGTTGGAGCAAGCAGCCTGGATGATAAAACTCTTTTCTCGCCTGATATGTATGTATGGACTGAAGATGCACCAGAGTGGACCTTA
>JBJSZW010000122.1:0-10154 GCA_046090565.1 Gammaproteobacteria bacterium | reverse complement strand
GGGTTCTCTCTTAATTTGATGTATCTTCACGCAGCATCCTGATAACCATATCTCGAATATTTTTCCCAAAATTGATCCCAGCGAACATTTGTTAAATGCAAACTTCTTAAAGTTAGGACCGTTGTAGCTCCTTGATCTTTCCACCGGGCAGAACCCTTACACATTCTTTGTTTAACTAAGGTTTTGCACGCAGCTTCAGTAACCCCAGAACCAATTGGCATATTAGATGACACATGAATATGATATTTCATTTTTTCTTTATTATTTTCTAGATATGTAATGGTCGATTCCAGGATTTTAAAGCCTTCTCTTGAAAATTTTATTGTTTTTTTATAATCAATTAATTCAGACAAAATTCTAGTTACCCCTCCAGATTTGTGCTTCAACCTATGACATGTTGAATCTAACCATTCTTCCCGTTCATCTTTATTTTTAAATATGACGGTTGCTGCTTTACTTAGATACTCCGTTACATGCCAAAAATCTATTAATAAATAGTCTGCTTTTGAGCTAAGGAATGTCCAATTAGACGCAGCCCCATCTGCTAAACCAACGATCTTTGCTTGAGGAAATAAATCAACTATTTTATCAACCTCTAAACTCAGTTTTTTCAAAAAGGTCGCTTTACCATATTCAGGGGATGCTGCAACGTAGGTGGTATGCATACGCTCTCCAGAGCGGTCGAATAGCGCTATCGTTCCACACATTGCCTCTCTCCAGCCGTCTTCAATCATGTTTAAACAGGTCCCATCCAAGCCAATGGATACCGTTTTGACTGTTTTTGGCATCTCTGGTAATGCGTAGCTCCAGCTTTCTTCCTTGGCTTCAGCTATGGCGCCCACTGCATCGGTTGTATTTTTTATAAATGACAAGGCAACTTCCCTATTATGATTCTCAGCTAGATCGCGTTGCACTCCAGGTGCTCCATCACAAGCATATTTCGAAGACACCATTTTGGCGAATTTTGGGGTTGAAGTATTAATTATTCTACACCCAATATCCAGCGGGATGTGAGTTTTGCCGCCACTAGATCTTTGGTACACATGACGAAAAATGTCGATTGCTCCATACGGAGTTTGAAATTCTTTACTTTCCTTGCCCTTTGAGGTTAATCTATTTCCACATATCATAATGGGGGACCCGTCTGTGTCATGCAGCTCCATCAGCTCTTTAGTGGCTAACATTCCGCCAGCATTAAGGCATTGCTGTAGGCCTTCTTCTGCCTCTAGCATATTAGTTGAATATGGTATGTCAATTTTTAATGTGAAAAATGATGTAGATTTAGATGTGATGGCGACTCTCATATTTTCTCCGATGATATTTGATTCCCATGTTAGAAAGCATTGTACCATTTGTACGAAAGTCATGCCATGTAACATCAAATTAAGAGAGAACCCTCAAGCATCCTCAGCCTTGGACTCTGATCTGCGTCTTCAGCTACTACTGCTGATTCATCTTCAGCTAAATTAAACTGCAGGCCACTGATGCTTAAATTGGCCACAACATCAATAGGAAGCCTTATAGCATAACTATAGAACGCAGAAGAACCTCGTTCCAATACCCTCAAAAACATATTCGGAGGCTCTTGATAACTGATCGCTATGTATTTGTTTTCTTTTGGCCCCGTGTATTTGTAAATATTTTTATCAAAACTAAATTCCATACTATAATCTATGGTTGGATTGTTTGAATCCGATAAATCTACGGAAATTATTTTTTTTACCTTTATTAAAGAATTTGTTTTGATCTCCTCTCCCTGCTTATTAATAATCCGAATTGCATAATTTTGGTTGTATTCTAAACAACAACATTTTTTTTGTCTTTGATAGGACATTGCTTTTACATGAAGCAATCTTTCGGGAAGAAAATGGCTCTCTGAAATATCGTCAGCCACACACAGCGGCTTTTGGGTTGAAAAAAATCTTTCGAGAATGAAAGGCACTGTGCTTAAACAACCTTGATTCAAAGCATAAGGAAAACGCAAGCTTTCAACAAAGCGCTTCAAAAAATTTCCCATGTATTTTTCTTTGTCTTCCGAAGTGTCTTCCGAAGTGATTGGACGTTTCACAACCTCTATAAACGAATCTTTTCGCTCTTCCTCTTCGTCTTTAGAATCTCGCGTTATTTCCACACTTTCTATCACGCCCTCTATATGTAATATATTTTCACCTTCACGAGCATACATACATTCCCCATGAAGATAAATACTAGTTGCTCTTGAAAAATCCTTAGAAAATTGCTGTTTATGATCTTTATGATCTTCGTTCGAAACGGAACGAAACAATTCTAAAAACATTTTCTGAAGCTGCTTTTCAATCGAACTTTCTTTTTCCTCAGCAAGTTCTCTTTGAGCTGCTTCACTAAGGAATTGATTTGATGAAGAGATATTTTTCAATTCAAAGCGCAACTGGGCCTGTAAACTGGATGATGTACTACTCATAAACTACCTTTTGATACACACTTCAATATTAATTATTAACTATATATGAGCCTTTGGCTGATGAATATTTCCAATCATCTCTGGAATCACCTCTGGGTTTTCAGAGTTTTCTAAGCCTGGCTGTTCATCATGTTCATGCATACACTTTAAGGGCGTATAAACATGGGGTGAATATTTTTCGCTTTCTTCTTCCTCTTGATCTTGTTCTTTAAAATGCAAGGGGTAATCTACATTATCACGGTACAATTTTTTCCAATTTAGGGCTGCTTCATAACCACTTTGCCAAAGGGCTTGTTTCTTTTTTTCACCCATATCAAAATCCAAAGTAGAGACATTTTGATCAAAAATCTGAACCGTATTAAAACCATATTTTTCTCTGATTTCATCTACAGGAGAATTTAAAGATCCCACAACACCATACACTGAATCTGTTAAACTAAATTCTGCTTTTGTGTCTGATTCATCGCCAGAACGAGAATTCCAGAAAATTTCAGAAACTTCACGTTCAGAATCTACCTTGAAACCTAAAGTACAAGGATTTGAGCCTGTATCTGTTAAATTATAACCTTTTTGAACAAATTTTTTGTGATCATAAATACGCATGGGGAAATTACAAGCAATTCCTCCATCGGAATAGGGTTCTGTAATTTCTTTGCCATTTTTATCTTTACCTGTTGCTAATTCTACATTTTGAAAGGCACCAGGAAAAGACATTGTAATACGTACAGCATCTGCAATTTTTACATTTTTATGTTTTTCAAAATTAAAGACTGTTAATTCTTTTTTCTTTAAATTTGTGCCTGTTACGGAAAGTTCTTTGAACTTATTGGGTTCTCTTAAACAGGCTTCATGCAAATCTTTAAACGTTGCATTTCTATTGCCCAGGGCTTTTTCTATTTTATCTTTGACCCATTTTTTAAATACCTTGCCTTCATACAATCCATGACCTTTTGTTTTCCAAATGGTATACATATTCGAAATTTTATGAAGAAAACCGATTTCCCACCATTTTTTGGGAGGCGCATCTTGAAATTGTTTAAAATCCATTTTACTTAATTCTTCATTAATTTCATCGGCCGAATAACCCAAGGCCAATAACAAAGCCGTGATACCGCCTGCGGAACTACCCGCCACTCTTTTAACGTCTTTTAAACAACCTTGCTCTTCCAGGGCTTTAATGGCGCCTGCATAAGCCACGCCTTTCATACCGCCGCCTTGAAAAACCAAATTTTCAATGCGTGGTAATTCTTTCTTTAGCTGATTGGGCATAAATCAATCCTCTTTAAAATTTAATTTATTTTTTAATTTTTTTAATATTAGAATTATTTAATTTTACAAGACTCGCCATCTCTGTCTTCGTCTTTTTCTTCTTCATCTTGCTTTTCTTCAGCAAAATGATTATAACCATGACCAGCTGCACGATAGGCTAATTTTCCAGCCAAATAAGCACATCCTAAAATACCAACCCCTGATGCAGCCAAACCTGCGCCACCACCCACTAGAGTTGTAGCAGCAGTAGCAACTTCAGCCACTCCTAAAGCAGCCAATTCGGGTGCTGCAGCACCCCCGATGACAAGACCTGCAACTGTACTTGCGCTTGATATTCCAACAGCGGATATTTCTGTGCCTGCAGCTGCAACCGTGGCTGCACCTTGAACCAAGCCAACCGAGGCTCCCATGCCTGATAAAGTTTCAGTTGCAGCAATAGCACCCACAGTAATGGCTGGTGGTGTTGCTAACGTTGTAGCTGCACCTGCTGCTCCAGTTACAGTACGCTTTGTTTTGCTACTATTTTTTTCTGAAGGGTTGGATATGATTTTATCAGCAACTGAATCTAGGAATCCGTCTAATTTGCTCAAACCAGACTTAACGATGGATAAAAAATTCATACGGTACCTACTCCTATTATTATTATTAGGGTTGACTTCGGCCTCTTTGGGGGCAATTCTGACAAAATATCATATTTTGCCGCCCAGGTCAACTCCAAACAACACTTCAGATTTGAATATTGGTTAAAGCTCCATTACTGAATAAAATCAGGGTGTCTTTGGCTTTAATATGATTCTTAAGCTCTTCTAATAAGGCCTCTTTATTATTAAAAACCCCTCCTGGCCTTTTACAGATTTTAAAGGCAGCCTCTACATCCCAGTTTAAATTGCTTTGACTGCTGTAAAAATAAACCGCATCGGCCAATTCCAAACTCTTGGGCAAGGTTTGGGCATGAACACCCAATTTCATGGTATTGGATGCCAAATCAACAATGGCATGCAAACGGGCATTGGGTTTTAGATTGGCCTTTAGGCTGTCCAGATTATAGGCAATCGCTGTGGGATGGTGCCCAAAATCTTCATAGAAAAAAACATCTTGTGTATTGGGTTTTAGCTCTAAACGCCTTTTAACGCCTTTGAAGCGTTTTAGGCTTTGAATCACTGAACCCAAATCTAAACCTAAGCGCGAACACAGGGCTATTACAGCCAGCGCATTGTTAAAATTATGTTTGCCTTTTAACTCCCAACTTAAGCGCCCCCAGCATTTGTTAGCTTGGTAAATATCTGCCATGCTTTGTTCGGTATTAATCACTTCATAGTGCCAATGCTCGGGTTCTAAAATTTGTTCTTGTTCAGACCAAAAGCCCTGTGCCAGCACTTCTTGAATACTGGATTGATTAGGCGCAACCAATACCCCATTTTGGGGCAAGAGGCGTAATAAGTAATGCACTTGTTTTTGAATGGCTTTTAAATCAGGATAAATATCCGCATGATCATATTCTAAATTATTTAAGATCAGATGCTGGGGCCAATAATGCAAAAATTTAGGCCGTTTATCGAAAAAAGCGCTGTCGTATTCATCAGCTTCTAAAACAAAATATTCGCCTTCACCTAAACAGGCTGAGCTTTCAAAATTAGAGGGCAGGCCACCAATTAAAAAGCCAGGCTTTAAACCCAAATCAGACAATACCCAAGCTAGCATGCTGGCCGTGGTTGTTTTGCCATGCGTGCCTGCAACTGCCAATACTTTACGGTGCCTTAAGACTTTTTCATAAAGCCATTGGGGACCAGAATAAAAGGGAACGCGCTCTGCCAATAAATCTTCCACCACTGGCATGCCGCGGGACATGATATTCCCTAAAATAATTTCTCGATTTTCTTTTGAGCTTGCTAGATGTTTGATGGACTTTATATTGGCCCAATCCAAATCAACAGGTATGCCTAAGGCTGCGAGTTGATCGCTCATGGGCGCGTACAGGGCCCGATCCGCCCCCGAGACTTTATAACCCAATTCCTGACCTAATTTGGCCAAGCCCGCCATGAAAGTCCCGGCTATGCCTAAGATGTAAATTTCACCCATGATATTAATCCCGTTGTTATTAAGCTATTTCTTGCTAATCCAAGCTGCTAATTTTTTATCCAATAGTGGATAATCTTGTTTTAGATAATCTGGCAGGCCATTGGTATAACTTGGATAAGCCTCCCCCTGGATCAAAGGCTCTAAATAAAGCCTGCATGCCTCTGTGATGTGCATGCCATCTGATCTTATGTATTCGCTTGGTAATTTTTTTTCCTGGTTAGCAACCTCGCCCAAGGGCACTGGTTGTATATTCCAACGATAGGGACTGTCGCTTTCTCGAATAATCGCAGGCATAACGGCTTGCAAGCCATTCACTGCAAATTCAACAGCTGCCTTGCCCACGGCATAGGCCTGATCAACATCCACCTGGGAAGCCAAATGACGTGCTGCTCTTTGCAAATAATCCGATACCGCCCAATGGTATTTATAGCCTAACTTTTCTTTGATTAAGCTAGCCAATTTTGGCGCTACCCCACCCAACTGGGCATGGCCAAAGGCATCTTGAAGACCTGATTCTGAAACAAAACGACCACTGTGATCTTTGATGCCTTCTGAGGCCACAATGGCACAGTAACCATATTTTTGGACAGAGGCTTTGACTTTTTCACAGAATCTTTCTGGATCAAATATCACTTCTGGCAATAAAATAATGTGGGGAGCTTGGCCCTCTTCACGAGCAGCTAGACCACCTGCTGCTGCAATCCAACCGGCATGGCGCCCCATGACTTCTAAAATAAACACCTTGGTTGAAGAGCTAGCCATAGAAGCAACATCTAGGCCTGCTTCTAAAATAGACACGGCAACATATTTGGCCACGGAACCAAAGCCGGGGCAGGTGTCTGTTAGGGGTAAATCGTTATCAATGGTTTTTGGAATACCTATACAGGTGAGTGGATAATTCATGGCCTGGGCCAATTGGGCTATTTTATGGGTGGTGTCTTGGGAATCGCCCCCACCATTGTAGAAAAAGTAGCCTATGTTATGGGCTTTGAACACCTCTAGAAGCCTTTCGTATTCTGCACGGTGTTCTTCCAAGCCCTTGAGTTTGTAACGGCAGGAACCAAAGGCCCCTGCGGGGGTTTGTTTCAGGCTATCCAACATTGCCTCTGAAAACAATGCCGTGTCAATCAACTCTTCGTTTAAAGCACCCAATATGCCATTTTTTCCTGCAAAGACTTTGGCTATTTTGTCTGAATAAGCGCGTGCGGTTTGAATGACACCTGCTGCAGAAGCATTGATAACGGGTGTTACGCCTCCGGATTGGGCATAAAATGCGTTTTTTAGGTGATGATCGGGCTGATTGGACTCGTGTTTAGACTGGGGGTTGAACATGGTTTAGCTCGCCTTTTGATTTTATTTTGTAACTGCAAGATGCCATATAATAAAGCTTCTGCAGTTGGCGGGCAACCAGGAACGTAAATATCCACAGGCACAATACGATCACAACCCCTGACCACGGAGTAAGAATAATGGTAATAACCTCCACCATTGGCACAAGAGCCCATGGAGATCACCCATTTGGGTTCCGCCATTTGATCATAAACTCGGCGTAGGGCTGGGGCCATTTTATTACACAAAGTCCCTGCTACAATCATGACATCTGACTGGCGAGGGCTAGGGCGAAACAAAACACCAAAGCGATCCAAATCATAGCGCGAGGCACCGGCATGCATCATTTCTACTGCACAGCAAGCCAAGCCGAAAGTCATGGGCCAGAGGGAACCTGAACGGGCCCAGGCCAGTAATTTTTCTGCCGTAGTTAAGATCATCCCCTGTTCGTGATGAAAGAAATCATCAATGCCTTTTTCTATCATACTCATGTTATTTCCGCTTTACTCCCACTCTAATGCGCCTTTCTTCCATTCATAGACAAAACCAACCAAAAGCAAGAACAGAAAAAACATCATACCCCAAAAGCCTAGGCTACCCAGATCCCTAAGCACCACGGACCAAGGAATTAAAAAAGCCAGTTCTAAATCAAAAATGATGAATAAAATTGCAATCACATAAAAGCGCACATCAAATTTTAGACGCGCATCATTGAAGGCATCGAAGCCGCATTCATAGGGTGCATTTTTGGCAGGATTGGCCTTTTTGGCCCCCAAGAGCCAGCCCATACCCAAAGGGATGCAGGCAAATCCAAAGCTGATTATTAAAAATAAGGCGATGGGAAGATATTCGTCAAACATAGCCTGAATTATAGTGTATGTATTTAAAAATTGCACGCCCAGGTCTTCGCATTAATCCTAGCGTTTAAATTTTGTTCTTGCAATAACCGAATAAATTAGGCACACTATAAAGCACATAGACGACCGTATCGCTTAGGGGAAATTTTATGAAAAAAATAATACCTACTTGGTTCATTTTTTGTTGCAGCAGCGTCTGCGCTATTTATTCAGGAGTTAACATGGCCCAAAATCCAGAAAATCCATTC
Source organism: Gammaproteobacteria bacterium (assembly GCA_046090565.1). Lineage (GTDB taxonomy): Bacteria > Pseudomonadota > Gammaproteobacteria > UBA6186 > Azoamicaceae > JBJSZW01. The sequence continues at coordinate 1,932 of JBJSZW010000122.1, read as the reverse complement.
AACAACGATACTGAGAAACTCAGCTACAGCATTGGCGTGAACTTTGGTGAACAACTTAAAGAGCAAGGGATTGAACTAAATACAGAAATCTTAAGCCAAGGCTTAGCAGATGTTCTGAACAATCACCCACAGCGTTTATCTGCAGACATGATCAAACAAACTTTAACGAAATTTCAGCGGGATCAATTCAGTAAAACCCAGGCTCTTTCTAAAAAAGTCGGCGAGAAAAATTTGGCAGAAGCCCAGGCTTTTTTGAAGGAAAATCAAGCCAAAGCTCAAATTAAGACCCTCAGCAGTGGTTTGCAATACGAAGTAATTTCTGAAGGCACAGGCTCTTCGCCTAAACTCAAAGATTTAGTCACTGTTCATTACCGTGGTACTTTGATCAATGGCAAAGAATTTGATAATTCTTATTTGCGCGGCAAACCTGCTACCTTTCCTGTGAATGGTGTTATTTCGGGTTGGACGGAAGCCCTACAGTTAATGAAACCGGGTGCCAAATGGAAACTCTATATTCCACCAGCCTTAGGCTATGGAGAACATGGCGCAGGGGATACGATAACCCCTAATTCTTTATTGATTTTTGATGTTGAACTGCTAGGTGTTAATGACCAAACACCAGGCGCCGGGCAAGATGACATTGATGAAGAAGGCTAAACAACCATCCTATTTTTGAAACATTCTTTCACATCGGCCCTATGCCTTCTGAGCCTATTGAGCGTTTTAAGTTTGGGGGGCTGTTCTGTTTCTCGTGGAAAAGTTTCCAGGGCTCCAGCTGAAGAGGTTCAAAAAAATCTAGATGCCACCCAAAAGCCCCTAAGCATTCCCAAAAATGCCCGCGTTGCCTTGGTTTTGGGAGCGGGTGGCTCCAGAGCCATGGTTCATGTAGGGATTTTAGAAGTTCTGGAAGAAGCTAAAATTCCAATTGATTTTATCGTTGGTTCTAGCGGAGGCAGCATTGTTGGGGCCTTGTACGCGGACGATCCCAATGCCCATCGGCTGAAAAATAAGCTCATGCATGCCAAATACAAAGATTTTATCGATACCTCGATTTTCTGTGCGCTACAAGCACCTATTCGCCCCAAGGGTTTGATTCAAGGCAGTGCGCTTAAACAGTATTTAAAAACACACTTGAAATCGCGTTATTTTTCAGATCTACAATTACCCTTTATTGCGGTTGCTACAGATTTGCATTCTAATCAAATCCAGGCTTTTAATCAGGGTCGCATCGCAGAAATTCTACATGCCTCCTCTGCCCTACCACCGATTTTTACTCCTGTTCATATAAATAAACACATGTATGTGGATGGTGGTGTGCTGCAACCTGTACCTGTACAAATTGCGAGAAAATACAAACCCAAGCTTGTGATTGCGGTGGATATCAGCACTCCACCACCTGATGAAGCCATTACCAATGCTTTTAACTTAACTTCTCGCGTTTTTCACCTATCCTACTATGAGCTTTCCAGGCTCCAGAGCAAAACAGCAGATGTTAGTATTCATCCTAATTTAAGTGGATTTGGCACTTTTGAAGACACTCAAAATAACAAACTCTATCAAATCGGCCGCGAAGCTGCTCAAAAAGCTTTACCCGAAATATTAAGAAAATTAGGTTCTTAATCGAATTCTAATCACGCTAGACTCAATTGATTTAAAAAATTAATTTCAAGTAATGATTTAATATTTTTTTTTGATTTTCTTTGTTTTTTAATTCATGACTTGTTTTTTCAAATAAAATTTCTGCTTGATTTATAACTGCTATATAACCCACATTAATTTTAGTTAATTGATTTAATGTATACTGCATCTCTGGCTGCTCTAAGGCTTTTAATTCTTCAGGAAATTGTGGGTCCGACAATTTATTTAAAAAATCTTTTGATATTTGTTCCTCTAAAACAAGAAATTTTGATTCGAACTCTTCTTCGTTTTTTA